>NZ_CP015624.1 GCF_001643015.1 Corynebacterium crudilactis | reverse complement strand
TGGATCCACCGATGTGATTCAGGTGTAACGGCGTGGGAAAATAGGAAATGCCCTCCTGAACTGGAAGAATCAAGCTTGCTTAGAGTCCTGATTCACCTGCCAGAAAGGCACCTCACAGGTGCAATTATTACACAACCCCACAGCGATGTCCGCATCCTTTGATGACCCCAACCTCATCTCGCTTGCTGGACTGGTTCCAACCATGCACTTAGCCGATGCTGCCAGCCTGTCCACCTTGGCCCAGGACCGGTTGAGCATCACCGGTGATAAAGGTGCCAATGCTGGTGCGAAGATCGCCTCCCTAGTCGCGGGCATGGTCGCCGGTGCTGATTCCATCGATGACATGGATGTACTCCGCCACGGAGGTATGCGCCGACTTTTCGACCGGATCTACGCCCCATCCACATTGGGGTCTTTTCTGCGGGCCTTCACTTTCGGCCACGTACGCCAACTCGATGCTGTGGCCTCCCGATTCTTGGTCAACCTGGCCAGGCAGGCACCACACCTGGTGCCACCACCACCGGCAGGCAGTGGCGGTAACGGGTATGTGTTCGTTGATGTTGATGACACCATCATTGAAGTCCACGGCCACACCAAACAAGGTGCCGGCTTTGGTTACTCCGGTATCCGTGGACTCAACGCCTTGCTGGCCACGGTCACCACCGCACAGTCCGCCCCCATCATTGTGGGCCAACGATTGCGGAAAGGATCGTGTGGTTCCCCACGAGGGGCCCACCGCCTGATCGCCGATGCGATGACCACCACCAGGCGCCTGCCCGGGATGGAGGATAAGAAAATCCTCGTCCGGGCAGATTCGGCGTATTATGGTCATCCCAGTGTCAGTGTGGCCCTAAGGTCCGGTGCGGATGTGTCCGTCACGGTGCGGATGACCCCGAACGTCAAGAAAGCGATCGTCGCGATCCCGGAAGATGCGTGGCAGACGATTCAGTACACCGATGCGATCTTCGATGAGGCATCACAATCGTGGATCTCCTTAGCCCAGGTCGCCGAAGTGCCTTTCACCGCGTTTACCTCCCGGAAGAAGGCCGACCATGTTCCCGGACGCTTGGTGGTACGCCGGATTCCTGAGCTGAATAAGAAGGATGTGTATCAGCCGGGCTTGTTTGATCTTCACCGCTTCCATGCGGTCTTCACCACCGCCGACCCAGGCGTGCTGGATACTGTTGCTGCGGATAAAACCCACCGTCAGCACGCGATCATTGAACAGGTCAACGCAGACTTGAAGGCAAGCGCGTTGGCGCATCTGCCGTCGGGGACGTTCACCGCCAACAGTGCCTGGCTCGTATGCGCGGTCATGGCGTTTAATCTCACCCGTGCCACCGGGGTTATCGCTGCAGGCGGGATGGCCAAGGCCACCACCGCGACGATCCGGCGGACACTGATGGCCGTTCCAGCCCGGGTCGCCCGCAGGTCCCGCCGACTGGTGCTCCACCTTCCCGAGGGGTGGACGTGGCAACCACAGTGGCAGAAACTGTTTGATCACGGCCATTCACCACCGTAACCGGTAGCTCCCTGACCACCCAGCCGAGCTTTCGGCGTGAGATGACAACAATTCGTGGAACAACCAGAACAAGACGTGATCTGGCGATCACCCCTACCCGAAAATTCCGGACCCGCCCGGAACCGGGATCAGGACATCACCGAGGGCACATCGGTGGATCGAGGCTTAAAGGCCTGTTCTTAGTCCTATTGGGGTATACGTCAGTTAACGACGTTTTTCACTAGGGCGTAGCAGAAATTAATTCGAGCCACTGCCCACCATAGTGTGCAAGAAAACCCAGGTTTCAAGCGCTGTTTAGCAAAGATTTATTGACGCGTCCGCCCACTATGGTGGGCAGAGAAAGCCATTTTTTGGGGGTCTTTGCTGTCGCGAGAAGCTAAAATAGCTACGGCTTAATCCGTGGTGCTCGGGTTAATCCAGTGACAAGATCACCTGCATCCACACCGAGCACTCCCGCCAAAGAGAGCAAATTTAACACGCTAATATTGCGCTCCCCGCGCTCGACAGAGCTGACGTAGGTGCGGTGCATTCCCGATAAGTGCGCAAGTTCTTCTTGAGAAATACCGAGACCTTTACGGACATCTCTAATACGGCCGCCGAGCTGAATAAGGATCTTTTTGTCTGGAGTCACTTATCCACAGTCTGGAAATGCAGACTATAGATCTACACTCTATGAGTATCATTTTGCCCATGCGGGCACACCGCCACACGTCCCCATAAGGAGAATTATCATGAGCCCATTAGACCCAACTACGAACAACCGATACATACCTCGCACACCCGGACCAGCATCAGACGTTGCCCAATCACCATCACAAGAAGCAACTCATCCCACTATCACACCCGGACAGATAGCCGAGTGGGAGCCGCCTGCCGTCGTCAAGCTCACCACGCAAATTACGGTCGAGCACCGCAAGCTCTTGCACCGCCTAGAGCGCCAAACCGGCACCAGCTTATGGAAACTGATCGGCCACGCCATTGAAGAAATGTACGGATCTAAGCACTAAAACTTTCAAATATCAGTGCTAAAAATCCCTCAGGATAGATAACTAGACCCCGGTGGGCTGACAACGCACGCCCTTCAACTTAAATAAGCTACTACATTAAACGACGCTTATAACCAGGTTTTTATAGGCAAAGACACCACATCTCCGTGGCCTTATACCGCAGATATTTTTCTAAAACACCACCACGCGTTTTTCACAACAGACTTGTATAAAAACCGTTCTTATATCCAGTGCTTCCGTCCTAGCGGAGTGCTATTTTTTTTTAAAATCTTCCTCTTTAGCCGTCGCATGATGGGCAGTTTCTCTCCCTTTTTATCTGCCACATTCCGACGTGTCTCTCTTCGTTCTTACTCTGCTCGATGTCACCACTCTTAATGCCTTTTTCAGTGTTCTCAAGCCGCGCATTCTGCGACGCTGTCCACCACTGATCTACGTTTCTTACGCAACGAAAAACCACAAACCCAAAATCCATTGGTACATTTGCAGTAAACTGGTAGCCATGCCCTCACGGGGTGGTGTCGACGGATAAAGAAAGGCCAGGTTTCACGTGCTCACGATTGCAAAAATGCACGGCGATTCCGTGGCTTACTATGAGTCCACCGTCGCTACTTTTGACGATAGAATTTCTAGTCCTGATGACTACTATTCCGAGGACGGCACTCAGCCTGCGACCGCGTGGATTCAGGCACGCACCGAAGCCCAAGCCACCACCGTGGCGACTGCGCTTGGTGTTAAAAACGGCGTACAGGTTGATGGTGCCGATGTAGGTCAGTGGTTTAATCACGCGCTTGCCCCGAGCGGGCATAAACTTGGCCGCGCACCAAAAAGCAGTGGGGTGCCTGGATTTGATTTAACGTTTTGCGCGCCCAAAAGTGTGTCCCTGATCTGGGGGCTGACTAATGACATGGATGTTCGATCAACTGTTGACCTGGCACACCACCGAGCGGTGACGACTGCGCTGTCGTATCTGTCTGAGCATGCGGGCTATACCCGTCGTGCTGATGATCATGACCGCTCTATGATGATCATTGATCGCGTCGAAGCGCTCTCGGGTGTGCGCTATGAACACCGCACCAGTCGAGCCGGTGATCCTCATCTTCACGCACACGTGTTGCTAGCTAATAAGCAACTGTGCCGCGATGGTAAGTGGCGCACCTTGGATGGTGTGGGTTTGTATCATGAGGCACGAGCGGCCGGCACCATCTATCAAGCCGTGCTGCGTGAAGAGCTCTCCCGCACGCTCGGTGTGGAGTGGGCAGACACCGTGCATGGGTGCGCGGAGATTATCGGGCTTGATGACCGTGGGCTGATTGAGGATTTTTCTACCCGTGCTCGTGAGATTGATCAGTGGGCAGCTGATAACGGTGTGGGGTCTGATGCTGCGTTTGAGCGGATGGGGCAGAAGAAAACCCGACAGGTCAAAGACCTTGATACGCCACTGTCTGAGTTGGAGCAGAACTGGAAGGCCCGCGTGGCAGAGACATCTGCGCCAAAGTTTGTTGAGGCACTTTCCCCACACAGCCATAGCCCACAACCGGTGGCACTACCCACGGTTGATGAAGTACTAGAAGCGGTGACTCGTGAGCGCTCGACGTTTACCCGTGCTGATGTTGTTGAAGCGGCCACAGAACTCCTCCCCGTTGGAGCAGTCACCGCCAAGGAAATTTATGACACGGTTGAACGTTTAGCTGATCAAGTCTGTGGCGGCCACGTCGCGTGGACGGTAACTCCGGACAAAGATCGACAGGTTGATCGTAGTGCTCGTGAAGGCTCGCAGCGTTTTACCTCCGAAGCAGTGGTGGAGGAAGTAAATCGCGGTATTGATCTAGCGACCACGGTGACCGGTCGCGGTGTGTCCTCGTCGATGATTACGCCGGTTGAGGGGCAGTTGTCTGCTGATCAGGCTGAGGCGATGCGTGCGGTGGTGTCGTCTCGTTATCTTGCCAGTGTGGTTATTGCTCCTGCTGGTGCGGGTAAAACCTCTAGTTTGAAAGCTGCCCGTACCGCGTGGGAGCAGGCAGGTAAACAGGTCATAGGTCTTGCCCCGACCGGTAAAGCCGCTGATGTCATGGTTGGTGAAGATGTCGCGCATTCTTCCTCCACCTTGGCGCGGGTACTGCGCGGAGTAGAAGACCAGGAAGTTGAGCAGGCAGTGGCCACCTTGGGGTGGACGACAGATCACGTCATCGTCGTTGATGAAGCAGGCATGGTTTCAACCCCTGAGATGGTACGTATCTTAGAGCTTGCTCAAGCCGCTGATGCGCGGGTCGTATTGGTTGGTGACCCGTATCAGTACGGTGCGGTGAAAGCCCGCGGTGGTTTGCTTGCCACCTTGGCACATGAGATGCCCGATGCGGTGGAGCTGCGTGAAGTCTTCCGCCAGCATGACGAGAAAGAACGGGTCGCATCAAAGCGGTTGCGTACTGGGGTACTGCCCGATGTGGAGCGTGCTGCTGATTTCTATGCTGGTGCTGGTCGTCTCCATGCTGGTTCGGTGACTGCGATGTTGGATGATGCGTTGGCTGGGTGGCGTGAGGATGTTGCTGCGGGCAAGGACTCGTTGTTGGTGGCATCGACCCATGATTATGTTGATGCATTAAACCGAGCGGCACAGCAGACCATGATTGCTGCTGGTGTCGTGGATGCTGCTGAGGCTATCGCAGTGTCATCAGGTCAGTATGCCCATGTTGGGGATACGATTTTGACCCGCCGCAATGACTATGAGCTGACCACCAGTAGTGGTGATGTGGTGCGTAATGGGCAGCGTTGGCAGGTGGAGACTATCGATGGTGATGGTTTCGTGCTGGCACGTCGACTCGATGACACGGCCGCAACCGTGCGGCTTCATCCTGCTTACCTGGCCGAGCATGTGCAGTTGGGTTATGCCTCTACTGGTCATGCTGCTCAAGGTGCAACGGTGGATGTGGCACGTGTGGTGGCAGGGGTTGGGCAGATTGATCGTGCTGGAGTGTATGTGCCGCTGACTCGTGGGCGGGAAGCTAATTATTTGTATATGGCTGAATCCATGCCAGGTGATAGCGAGACTGGTCATGGAGTAGTAACTGCAACGCAGCGTCGTGAATCAGCTCAGTATGCGCGTGATCTGTTGGTGCAGGCAGCAACGCGTAGTCATAGTGATCACAGTCCTCATGAGGTACATCGTCAGGCTCGTCTTGATTGGGGATTGTCTCGGTTGTCGAGCAATGTGCCAACTAGCGAGAGTCCGTTTCGGGGTACGCGTATGGCGCAGGTGGCCGATCAGCGTGCAGCGCAACGCCTAGAACGGGTGCAGGAGTTTTATGCCACGACGAATGCGACTGTGCACGCGAAGCAGGCAGCGAAAGAGGCAGCACAGCAGAGACGGAGTCGGAAGTGCACGGATACATCGGCATCGACTTCTGGTGTCGATCAGCCATTCTCGGCGGATTACTTGTCGATGAGTCCAGAAGAACTCTCTGAGGTTATGCAGAAGCAGATACACGAGTCAGCACAGCGTAAGAAAACCCCGCATGAGGAGGAAAGAGCTCGCTTGACTGCGAAGATTGAGCACTTTGAGCAGGAGGTCTCTGATTTACGTGCTCAGGTTAGTGAGCTGGAACTTGCTCGTCGTGATGCTGAACGTGAGCTTTCTCAAGCCAACGTCCGCATGAATGATCTGGACAACCGTATCTATGCTAAGGAAGTAGAGCGTGAGCAGCGCGGTTTTCTTGCTAAGGCATTTAAACCACGTGAAGGTTTAGAACAGATCGAGCAGTTAATGATCGAGCGTGATCAGCAGCAGATTTATCGTGATCAGTGCGAGCACAAGGTTGCTGACGTAAAAGCGGATCTTGATCAGGCACGCACGGCGTATCAGGCAGCGCAAGATAAGCACGTGGACGCAGTACAGGAACTGAGCTCCGTAAACCTTAATCCGCTACTGCTACATGACGGTGAGCTCAACCTCGCTGAGTCGCATCATGATGACACCGCAGCAGACGACTATGACCACACCAGTGGATGGGAGCACTCGTCTCGCAACGACAACGGTATGGATCTCTAGCTTTTAAAGGGTGCTGTTGCAAAGTTGGGGCAGCGCCGAAATATCTCCGACAGTATTGGTTGAAGGTCTCAAAAGGATGCCGCAAGAATAACTCCCCTACTCTTTTCCCGCCTTTACCATGGTGTTTACTAGATCGTCACTACAGCAAGGGACACTGGCCTAGACGTCTAGATATCAGACATCTAGACGTCTTGACATTAGACACCTAGACGTCTAGACATATAGGTGCATGAGAAAGGGCTGTAATGATCATTGGCATTATCAATTCTAAAGGTGGCGTCGGAAAAACAACGACGACCATCAACTTAGCGACAGTTTTCGCCAATCAAGGCAAAGATGTTGCCGTCCTGGATCTAGACCCACAGGGCAGCGCAAGCGATTGGGCAGACCGAGCTGCAGATGCCGGAACGCCACTGCCATTCTTGGTAGAAGCAACTAACATTAAGCGGCTTCCCCGAGTGGCGGGAATCCATGAATTCACCATCATTGATACGCCGCCTGGAGATCCAGCGATCATGGACGCAACCATCGCTGTGTCTGATTTCGTGATTGTTCCAGTCCAGTCTTCGCCTATTGAGCTGGTGCGTGTTGGTGAGACCCTGCCATCGCTTACTAACACGCCTCACGGCGTTCTTATTACCTCTGCGAGATTCGGCACTCGTCAACTAGAAGAAACAGTAGAGGGATTGGAAGAACAAGGTATTTCCACCTTTGATACAAAAATTCCCATCAGGGAAGGCATTAGATCGGCCTTTGGTACGGTGCCGACCAAATTTGAAGGGTACGACTTTTTAGCACAAGAAATTATGGAGGCGATGTCCTAATGGCCATTAAAAAAGCATCTGATTTTCTTTCGACACAAAAGACCTCAGATTCTCGGTCTATGAAAGAAGCGTTTGTGCGTGGTGAAACAAAGGCATTTACGCTGCGTATGGACTCTGATCTGCATTACCGGCTCAAGCTTCGTGCACTAGAGGAAGGCCGCACAATGACCGATATTCTGGATGAATTAGCGCGTGGATACCTAGACGGAAAGAAGTCTTAATACCTAGACGTCTGATACCTAGACGGAAAGAAGTCTTAATACCTAGACGTCTGATACCTAGATGTCTGATACCTAGATGTCAAGACGTCAGGAATCTAGGTAGAAGGATGCCTGGACATCCCTTCTTAATGGTGTATTCGTTGCTTAAAACGGATGTCACGCGGGACTGATGAAGATGAGGTAGCGGCTTGTACAAAAGTACAAGCCGCTACCTCATCTTCATTTTTAGATCATTCTCTGAATAACTTTTCGATTTTTCCGCGTGGGAGGGATAAAAACTAGTTCAGGGTGTTTTAAGCTGGGAAAAACAACTACACAAAAAAGAACACCCTACGAGGGTCCAATCTCGTAAGGTGTTCGCTTATCGCCCAGTCACAACCTGGGGGAAAGCTTGGTTATGAGTCTACCCAATGACTATGCGGCTGGCACAACCAGACACGCTGAAGTCCCTTCATTTACAGGTGATCTCGATGACACGCCTGCCGGCTACACCGACCGCGATGCACTTTTAAGCCATCTAGGTCGCCAAGTCTTGCATGGCAGTCGTGGCCGTGATTTCGCAAGTGCCTATATCACTACGAAAGATGGCACTCGTGCCCCGCGGATGTACCGGGTGGACTCAGACGCTCTAGAAAAATGCGAGTACGTTCAGCTCACCAATAAGCAATATGCCTCTGTCCTGGTTGTTGATATTGACCTTCCAGGCACTGCAGGTGGGCATCCGGTTAACCTCAACGATGAGGTGAAAGAAAAATTCTCTCAGCTGATCAGTCGTCACCTTGGACCTGCTTGGGTAGGAATCAATCCTGTTAATGGCAAATGTCAGGCCCTCTGGCTTATTGACCCGATCTATGCCGATGTCGGTGGTCAATCGCCTCACATGGCTTTATTAGCAGCAGCGACGCATACTCTGGGACAATGGTTAGGTCATGATAGCCATTTCGCTCATAGATTTAGTCGGTCACCGTTTTATACCGGTGATTCTCCCACTGCATATCGGTGGTATCGCCAAAATCATGCGGTGCGTCGTGTGGGCGATCTCCTTAAGGACTTGCGGACGATGACTGGCCAAGAGCAGTACTCCAAGCCACGGCAGCAGTTTTCTAGCGGCCGTGAGCTGATTAATGCAGTGAAGTCCCGTCGTGAGGAAGCCCAGCGTTTTAAAGCCCTATCCGAGGGCGTTGAAGCAGAACTCGCTGGCGAGTTGGATCAGTACGATCCTGAGCTCACCCAGGGCGTTCGCGTGTTGTGGATTCGGGCGGGTCGGGCGGCACGCGATGAGACTGCCTTTCGTCATGCTCTAAAAACGGGTTATCGTCTGCGTCAGTCTGGCCAGCGGCTAACGGATGCGGCGATCATTGATGCCTACGAGCGTGCTTATGGGGTCGCCCAGGAAGTTGGTGCTGATGGCCGCAAGGCTGAGCTGCCACCGATGAGGGACCGCCAAACGATGGCTAGGCGTGTTCGTGGGTATGTCACTACTTCTAAAAGTGAGGTGCATGGTGGCTCCTCAGTTTCAGGTCAGGTGACGAGCTCTGAGCGTAAGGCTTTGGCCACGATGGGGCGTCGAGGCGGGAAGAAAGCCGCAGAACGCTGGAAAGACCCAAACAGCGACTACGCCACTGAACTGCGGACGAAACTCCAAGGAGCGAATGAACGCCGAGCACTGACAGGTCGAGTAACCGCCCGACAGATTGCAAACTTCTTTGATGACACATTCATTCAAACAGGAGAATACCCAAGCATTCCACAAGCTATGAATGAATTAGGAGTGTCACGGCCGACTATTAGTAGAGCGCTAAAAACTGCTGGGATTCAGCTTCCTCGTGGACGGAAGAAAAAATAGTAAGAAATGTATCAGGCCATAAGCAATATACGGTTCCCCTGCCGATAGGCAGTAAGTATCTTTTGTTTTCTTTTAACCCTGCCCTGGATTTAGATGCACTTTATGGGATGAGACGATTTACGCGATCTACTCAATAAAGAGCGGGTTCATCTTCTGGCTGTGAGCGAGTGATGATGATATCGGTGCTGTTGCAAAGTTGGGGCAGTAGGAAGATCGACGTGAAATAATCACAGCCATGGGTATCTTCTCCGGTCGTCATTTCCCCCGTGACATCATTCTGTGGGCGGTCCGGTGGTACTGCCGCTACGGGGTGAGCTACCGCAATCTGGAGGAAATGATGACTTCAGCGGGGGTGCCGGTCGATCACACCACGATTCTCACCGCTGGGTCCAGAAATACGCCCCTGAGCTGGACAAGCAAACACGGTGGTACCGGCAGGTACCTGACTGGCAGGCTAAGTTCCTGGCGGGTGGATGAGACCTATATCCGGGTCGGGGGCAGGTGGTGCTACCTCTACCGTGCGATCACCGCCGGTGGGCATACCCTGGACTTTTACCTCTACCGTGCGATCACCGCCGGTGGGCATACCCTGGACTTTTACCTCTCTCCGAAGCGCAACGTAGCGGCAGCGAAGCGTTTCCTGGCCAAGGCCCTCAGATCCAATGCGTCAGCCGGGTATCCCAGAGTGATCAACACCGATAAAGCACCCTCCCTGGCCAGGGCAATCGCCGAGTTGAAGTCAGAGGGAATCTGCCCGCCAACAGTGGAACACCGGCAGGTGAAATACCTCAATAACGTCATTGAAGGAGATCATGGTCGGCTGAAGCGGATCCTCGGGCCGAAAGGCGCGTTTAAGAACTTAGACATCTGCATATCGGACGCTGAAGGGGATGGAAGCGATGCACTCATTGCGGAAAGGTCAGGGGACGATGTTTGACCTCACGGGCAACCGAACCCGGACGCGGTGATCGTCAGCCGGGTCTTCGAGACGGCCTGAGAACGCCCACACGCAGCGGCCATCAGGGAATGAGAAACTGAGTTTTGGCGGCTCTCCCCCCAACTTTGCAACAGCACCTTCCGCACCATCATGGCCTACGCCCTACGAATCGACGGGCCACAGGACGATCCTCATTAGGTATAGCGGGCAGGGATACGGCGCGAACAAAAACCTGATCTAATAAAAGGATTACGCTTACGAAACTGCCCACTCGAGTGCTGGCAGAGTTAGGTGTCCATCTTCTTGGTTACTCTTCTACGGCGATGACGGTGTCATAGAGACCGTAGTGCCTCAGTCCCTTATGAGATGCAATGCCGGTGTAGGACAAAGAAGAATCCTCATAGCGACGAAAGGCAAAGACTGCCTGGTTCATGTGGGTAGCATTAAAAACTCCCAGCTCCACCAGTAAGTGGAAATCTGCGACGCTCAGGCCGGTGACAGCCTTGAACAGGTCGGGCTCTAGCTTCGTAATGACGTCTTGGAGGGTGTGTTCTCGGAAATCCGTGAGGTACATAAACGCCGGAATGCGGGTCGCAAACTTGATGAGCTTCTCCTGAATCTGCTTCCGTTTGGACTTGTACTCTTTCTCCTCGGTGCTGAGCTCCTTCTTTTCCTTGACAGTAAGGCTTTCACCCTTTTCTTTCTTAGTCGCTTTGACCGACTCGCTCTTGTTGATCACTGTCTCGAATACCGCCGATCCCAGAGCCCGAAAACCCTCGATGTTCATTACGGCATCCATCGCTTCCTGGCTGCCCATGATGCGGCGTAAAGTGTCGTTATCAACGTTGACGAGGATTGCTGACTCCCATTTTCGAGCCAGCAAGGTGGCCGATGTGCCCGCCATGGCAATGTCAAGAATTCCGCCGGCGTTGACCTGGGTCATGTTCGACCCGTCGTAAGCGAGCACGGGAAGAAACTTCACCAGCTCTTCGACGGCATGTTCAGGATTCTGAGCTTCCGGTGAGAGACCCACTCCATAGTCCGAGATTTGGCGTAATGCACGGGTGGGGGCGAAGTCGAAGACGAAGCAAGCCGGCTTGATGACTTCCTCCTCATTCGGATTGTCGCCGTTGGGATTTTTGATTGACCAGGGCGACTGCACCCGGAAGGCTGCCTGGAAGTAAGTCTCCGGGGAGTTGAGGTTGCGCAGCATGAGGATCGATGACCACTGCTTAACCGTGACCCCGGTGGTTAGCTTGCCACACGAGAGGGTGATGCTTTTGGTGTCGTGGCCCTCCCGGATGGCTGCACGTACCGGGGGTAAGGCCTCCAGGCCGATCCCGGCGTGAGATCCAGCGACACTGAGTACCTGGTAGTCATGCCAGAAAATGTTTTGCCGCTCGGCCAGTAGATTCGCCATGGCCTCGCAGGATGCGACAGTGGGGAGGAACCAGAACGAATGCTGGAGATAGGGCAGTAGCCGGGAGTCGGAATAGGGGAAAGGCGGCCGGGTGCCCATCCGCATCGCGTCAACTTGTGTGGGCATGTAGGCGCCGCGGATGATGTCGAGCCATTTCTGCACATCGGTCTTGCGCTTGAATGTGGCGTCCTTGCCGGTACCAGTGGCTTCGAAGAAAGCGTTGAGGTCAAACTCATCGAACTCACCCTGATTGGCGACCGCGATCAGCTCGTCGGGCATCTGATAAGTGAAAAGCCGCATCTCCGGCAGCGCGCCGTAGGGGTTCCACTTACCCGGATGGGTGGTGGCATAGTCAGCCTTGGCTCGTTGCTCATCGGTGTAGGTCCAGTTGAAGATCTGCTCTTCGATGAACTCACCGGTAGACAACGCCTTGAACGGGGTGCCCGACAGATACAGGTAGGAGCGGGTGGTGATGGGCAGGAAGTCGTTCTCGCTGTTGCCTAGTTCATCGAGTTCCTCTTCGAAGGCGGCCAGATCTTCGTGGTACTCGGCAGCGATCTCTTTTTTGGCGACTTTTTCGTCTTCGCCCTCGAAGAGTTCCTTGGCAGATTCCCTCCAAGCTCCGAAGTGGTATTCATCGAAGATCACAAGGTCCCAGTTGGTGGTGTGGACCCACTCATTCTTGGGTTTGATCATCCCGGTTTTTTTGTTCCGGCCGAGCAGATCCTGGAACGACCCGAAATAGACCAGAGGGCGTGATCGATCTGCCGCATCCGGGTCTCCTCCAGTAGAGGAGGAGATGTACTGCCAACCTTCGAAGTCGGAGTGGGACTCCAAGTCGGTCTGCCAAGCGTCTTCGACCGCGGGTTTGAACGTGACAACGAGGATTCGACTAGCGTTCATGCGTTTTGCGAGTTGGTAGGAGGCGAATGTTTTGCCGAAGCGCATTTTCGCGTTCCACAAAAAGCGCGGCACCGTCTGCGGGTCTTCGGCCCAGATCGACTCGTAGTACTGGCGGGTTTTCTCCACAGCCTGCGCCTGTTCAGGTCGCATGGTGAAAGTTTCATGATGGGTGCCGGTGAGCTTCGTGCCCGTGTGCAGCTCTGTGATGGCGGTGCGCACGTCATCAGGTGTGCACCGCATCCATTCCCGAGCTGATCCGAAGATCGGGTTCTCGAAACCCTTAGCGATGAGTCGCTGGCGCACGTCTGAGTCGCGGAATAGGGTCCCATCATCGCGCTCAGCGGGCTCATCAATGTGAAGTGTGTAGGTCTGCTGCATCTGCCCCTGTGACTCACGGATGCGCTCATTGACGTCACTTTTCGTGGTCTGGCCGATCTTGATCAGCCCGACGTAATCAACGGGCGGATCATTGGGAGTCCACGCGTAGATACGCAGGCGAGCACTGGGTTTAGCGGGGAGAAGTTCATCGATTTCCTTACTCATCGCCGTCATCCCCACTCGTGCTCCCGCGACTGTCGCCGTGTTCGGCGACCTGGGACTCGATGAATGCGATTTCATCATCAGCCAGTCCGTAAGGGGTCGTTTGCGGGAGAGGGCGAAATCCTACGCTAAGGCTTTGGCCAACGATATTCTCCGGTAAGATTGATGTGTTCCCAGGGGATAGGAGAAGTCGCTTGATATCTAGTATGACGTCTGTCGCACCTGCTTGATCGCGGCCGCGATAGCTAGATCGCGTTGCTCCTCTTCTCCATCCGCGTTCCAAGCTGCGGAAAGGCACCCATAAGCGTACGCCTGGTCGAGCAGGCGACGCGGATCGACGTCCAGCGCACGAGAGAATGCGTCCGCCATCTGTGCAATGCGTCTAGGATCGAGACAAAGGTCGTCTCTGTCAGCCGGATCGTAGAACATATTGGCGGCGCCAAAGCCCACTTCACCGACCAGACCGACGGGATCTATCACCAGCCAGCCGCGACTGGAGAACATGATGTTTTCATGATGCAGATCGCCATGTAGCCCACGCAGTTCCGAGGCATTGCTCATCATTTGATCGGCTATAATCGCCGCGTGGACGTAGTCAGTTTGACAACCTGCGTTTTGATCATCGCGCGCCCGCTGAAACAAAGCTGCAAAGCGATCCCGGATCGGGAGAAGGGCAGAAGGCAGGGGTTCCTCAGATGCGGCATACAGCTTCGCCATTAGTTCCGCTGCAATTTCGGTCGCCTGGTAGTCGCCGTGCTCGGCAACGATGTGAGAGAGCATTCGCTCCCCGGCATATTCGAGCAACATCAGATTGTTCTCACGACCGAGCAACCGGACTGCTCCCCTCCCATTGCGCCATACCAGATAGTCGGCCCCGCGCAGTTCATCAGCAATGTCTTCTATAGGTTTCAATCCCTTGACGATTGCAGGAGTCCCGTCTGGCAATGAAACTTTCCAAACGAGGCTGGAAAAGGTGTCCGCAATGAGAACAGGTTGCGAAACGTGCCAATGAGCAGGAAAAACAGGCGGCATGAACATCAACCCCAAGTCAGAGGGTCCAATCGCAGATAGAAGGCAAGGCGTTCGCGGTCGGGGGCTTCGATCCCCAATACATTGAATAGGACAGCGAAGGCGCGCTCTGCTTCATCTGGCGCTGCCCAGTTCTCTTCGGCGTTAGCAATCATGAGTGCCAAATCGGCATAGCGATCTGCTGTTCCGAGCCGCCCAAGGTCGATCAGACCCGTGCATTGAAGAGTTTTAGGGTCCACCATGAAGTTCGGCATGCAGGGATCACCATGGCAAACAACCATATCGGTGCGCTCTTGGTCGAGCCGCACCGGTAGCTCTCGTTCGACACGAGCCAAAAGATCGAGCTGCGGCGTACTCTTGTCCTCGTCCGGTAAGAAGTCGGGATTGACGGCATTGCGGGACACCACATCAACGGCGCGTCCGAACATTCGCGACAGCCTGCGCTCAAACGGACATTGATCAACCGATAGGCTGTGAACAGCGCCAAGTTGCTGCCCCATTGACGGCCACGCTTTGAGCAAATCCGCTCCAGACAGATCAGCCGCCGGTACTCCCGGAATTGCCGTTATCACCAAGCATGCACCCTCCTGTTCCTCCTGCCAGTTGATCACCTCGGGGCAAGCCACACCTCGACCTTTGAGCCAAATGAGGCGGTCACGCTCTCCAGCGAGCTCACCGCGGCGGGAAGCAGGTGCGATTTTCGCGAAGGCATGCCCGTCACCACGTCGAAAAACAAAATCACCAGATTCTCCGCCTCTGACAGGCAACCAGTCAGAATGCGATTCACCAAAAAAAATATTAGTTCGATTCAATGGAGGTTCCTTCAGTTTTCTGATGAAGCGCGGAGGTGGCTCAACCTGCGAAAAGAAACGAGTTGCTATGGACTTGCACCGGTTGTGTTCCGGTCTATCTCTCATTTTAAGCGGCTTTTTTCTCAAATGCCACCGGCGATTTCCAGCCGAGTGTTGAATGTCTTCGGCGTGGATTATAAAAGCCATTTATATATTCGAAGATTGCAATCTCAATATCTCGCCTTGTTTGCCAGTGTCTGCGCCAAATCAACTCAGCCTTTAATGATTTAAAGAAGCTTTCTACTGCGGAGTTATCAAAACAATTGCCTTTCCCGCTCATGGACGGCAGCAATTGATGTTTGAGCAGTAGCTTTTGATATTCATGAGCGCAATATTGGCTCCCACGGTCTGTGTGTTGAATACAACCCGGTGGTGGTTTGCGTAAAGCCAACGCCATATTCAGTGCCCTTAATGCAAGATCCTGCTTTAATCGATCACCTGTTGCCCAGCCAATCACGCGACGGGAATACAGGTCAAGGATAACAGCAAGATAGACCCATCCTTCTCTGGTCCAAACATAAGTGATATCGCCTGCCCATTTCTGGTTGGGTGCGCTTGCGCTAAAGTCTTGTTTTAATAGGTTCGGTGCAATGTTGAAGGTATGATGACTATCCGTTGTCCGTTTGAATTTACGCGTTCGAACAACTGTAATGTTATTCTGGCGCATCAAACGTCCAACCCGACGCTGCCCAACCTGCAGGCCCAGCGCTTTCAACTCTTCTGTCATACGCGGCCTACCATAGCTCCCCAAACACAACCGATGCTGCTCACGTATATGCGCTAGAAGTATAAGATCACGACGCTGGCGCAGTGATGGAGGACGGCGTTTCCATGCACGTAAACCACGATCTGTTACGCCCATCAAACGACATATGCGTGAACGTGAGAGAGAGCCACGGTAATCCGTAATAAACTGAAATCTCACAGCTTTTGTACTGCGAAAAATATTGCTGCCTTTTTTAATATCTCCCTCTCCTCCCGAAGGATACGGTTCTCTTTGCGTAAACGTTCATTCTCACGCAGAAGATCAGTGTCTTGGGTAGGAATTTTAGTTTCATCGGAAATTGATGCGATCCATTTCCCAAGCGTGGAAAGCCCAATACTTAAATCTGACGCAACTTGACGGCGTGTTAAGCCACTAGTGAGTGCTATGCGAACTGCATCACGCTTAAATTCATCACTATGCTTTAATGACATATATGGTCTCCTTGATAACAAATAATGCTCTCAAAAAGACCGGAACGAAACCGAGGCAAGTCCACTACGTAAGTCCGAGAACATGCTTTCCATGGTCTCTGAGCTCGCCTTTGGGACCGACATATCGGTAGAGAGTGACGCGCTCGATGCCGAGTTCCTTGCAGAGATCGGAAACTGAAGTATCGCGCTGGGCCATGGCGGCTTGCGCGAGACGCACCTGAGCTTTGGTGAGCGCGAATTTTCGTCCGCCCTTGCGACCGCGCGCTCTCGCGGAGGCGAGACCCGCCATGGTGCGCTCTCGGATCAGATCCCGCTCGAACTCGGCCAAGGTGGCGAAGATTCCGAACACCATGCGACCGGACGCAGTCGTGGTGTCGATCTGAGCGCCCTTTCCAGTCAGAACCCGCAGGCCGATCTTGCGGTCTGACAGCTCCTTCACCGTGTTGACCAGATGGGCAAGCGATCGTCCGAGGCGATCGAGCTTCCAGACCACCAGCACATCGCCGTCACGCAATGACTTGAGGCAGGCAGTCAAGCCAGGGCGATCATCACGACCGCCGGAAGCAAGATCATCATAGATATTGTCCCGTTCGACACCTGCGGCGCGCAAGGCGTCGTGCTGCAGGTCGAGAGACTGCGAGCCATCGGCTTTGGAGACGCGGGCATATCCGATCAGCATGTATCACAAACGTTGGTTTGAGGCGGCGCTTCGGCCACGATTGCATTGACCTCTGGAAATGTATCTCAACCAGCTTCATAAACAAAGCGTCTTGAACGCTATCAGATTTTGAAAAAGGAACATGTATGCCGCGTCGCGTCACTCTAACCGATCGGCAGAAAGACGCGCTGTTGCGCTTGCCGACTTCACAGACGGATTTGCTCAAGCACTATACGCTGAGTGATGAAGACCTTGGGCATATCAGGCTGCGTCGGCGCGCTCACAACAGGTTCGGCTTCGCCCTGCAATTGTGTGTCCTGCGCTATCCCGGCCGGGTGCTGGCTCCAGGCGAACTGATCCCTGCAGAGGTCATCGAATTTATCGGAGCGCAGCTTGGCCTGGGTGCCGACGATCTCGTAGACTATGCTGCCCGCGAGGAAACACGGCACGAGCATCTTGCCGAGTTACGGGGGCTCTACGGCTTCCGCACCTTCTCCGGACGTGGTGCGAGCGAGCTGAAGGAATGGTTGTTCCGAGAAGCCGAGATGGCGGTGTCGAACGAGGATATCGCCCGTCGCTTCGTAGCCGAGTGCCGACGCACCCGCACTGTCCTTCCCGCGACATCCACGATCGAGCGGCTTTGTGCCGCGGCTCTCGTCGATGCCGAGCGACGCATCGAGACGAGGATCGCCAGTCGGCTGCCTATGTCGATCCGAGAACAGTTGCTGGCATTGCTCGAGGAGACGGCTGATGATCGGGTGACCCGTTTTGTGTGGCTGCGCCAGTTCGAGCCTGGCTCGAACTCTTCGTCGGCCAACCGGCTGCTCGACCGGCTCGAATATCTGCAACGCATCGATCTCCCCGAGGATCTGCTTGCCGGCGTTCCTGCCCATCGGGTGACTCGTCTGCGCAGGCAGGGTGAACGGTATTATGCCGACGGCATGCGCGATCTCCCGGAGGACAGGCGGCTTGCGATCTTGGCTGTTTGCGTCTCGGAATGGCAGGCGATGTTGGCCGACGCAGTGGTCGAAACCCACGACCGGATCGTCGGCCGTCTCTACCGTGCTTCGGAGCGTATTTGCCATGCAAAGGTCGCAGACGAAGCGGGGGTGGTGCGTGACACCCTGAAATCCTTCGCCGAGATCGGGGGCGCCCTGGTCGATGCACAGGATGATGGCCAGCCGCTGGGCGATGTCATCGCGAGTGGGTCAGGGTGGGACGGCTTAAAAACCCTTGTTGCAATGGCAACCAGGCTGACCGCCACCATGGCCGACGATCCGCTCAATCATGTGCTCGACGGTTATCACCGCTTCCGCCGATACGCTCCACGCATGTTGCGCCTGCTCGATCTGCGAGCTGCGCCCGTTGCACTGCCGCTTCTGGAAGCGGTGACGGCCCTTCGTACCGGTTTGAACGATGCCGCGATGACCAGCTTCTTGCGGCCCAGCTCGAAATGGCATCGCCACCTTCGGGCCCAGAGGGCTGGCGACGCTCGCCTATGGGAGATCGCGGTGCTGTTCCATCTGCGCGATGCGTTCCGCTCCGGAGATGTCTGGCTTACTAGGTCCCGGCGCTATGGCGATCTGAAACACGCACTCGTTCCGGCACAATCCATCGCGGAAGGCGGTCGTCTCGCTGTGCCATTGCGGCCGGAGGAATGGCTGGCAGACCGGCAAGCTCGCCTCGACATGCGGTTGCGCGAGCTTGGCCGTGCCGCTCGCGCAGGCACGATCCCGGGCGGGTCGATTGAAAACGGCGTTCTGCATATCGAGAAACTCGAAGCCGCCGCGCCGACAGGCGCCGAAGATCTGGTGCTCGATCTCTACAAGCAGATCCCGCCCACGCGCATCACCGATCTCCTGCTGGAGGTGGATGCGGCGACCGGCTTCACCGAAGCGTTCACCCATCTGCGCACAGGAGCACCCTGCGCTGACCGGATCGGGCTAATGAACGTTATCTTGGCGGAAGGGATCAACCTCGGCTTGCGCAAAATGGCGGATGCGACAAACACCCACACCTTCTGGGAATTGATCCGCATTGGACGGTGGCATGTCGAGGGCGAAGCCTATGACCGGGCGCTGGCCATGGTGGTCGAGGCACAGGCAGCGTTACCCATGGCCCGGTTCTGGGGCATGGGCACGTCGGCTTCGAGCGACGGACAGTTCTTCGTCGCTACAGAGCAAGGTGAGGCCATGAACCTGGTCAACGCGAAATATGGCAATACCCCGGGCCTGAAAGCCTATAGCCACGTCTCCGACCAATATGCGCCGTTCGCAACCCAGGTGATTCCTGCAACGGCAAGCGAAGCGCCTTACATCCTCGATGGCCTGCTGATGAACGATGCTGGACGCCATATCCGCGAGCAGTTCACCGACACGGGCGGCTTCACCGATCACGTCTTTGCCGCATGTGCCATTCTCGGCTACCGGTTCGCTCCGCGCATCCGCGACCTGCCATCCAAACGGCTCTACGCGTTCAATCCGTCGGCCGCCCCGGCGCACCTGCGAGCGTTGATCGGCGGAAAGGTCAACCAAGCCATGATCGAGCGCAATTGGCCCGACATCCTGCGCATCGCCGCCACCATTGCTGCCGGGACCGTCGCGCCAAGCCAGATTCTGCGGAAACTCGCCTCCTATCCGCGGCAGAACGAGCTCGCGACAGCCCTGCGGGAAGTCGGTCGCGTCGAGCGCACCCTGTTCATGATCGACTGGATTCTGGATGCCGAACTCCAACGGCGTGCCCAGATCGGGCTCAACAAAGGCGAAGCTCATCATGCGCTGAAGCGGGCAATCAGCTTCCACCGCCGCGGTGAAATCCGCGACCGTTCCGCCGAAGGCCAGCATTACCGCATCGCCGGCATGAATCTGCTCGCCGCCATCATCATCTTCTGGAACACCATGAAGCTCGGCGAGGTCGTTGCAAACCAGAAACGCGATGGAAAGCTGCTATCGCCCGATCTCTTGGCCCATGTTTCGCCGCTCGGATGGGAACACATCAATCTCACCGGAGAATATCGCTGGCCAAAGCCTTAGCGTAGGATTCCGCCCCCTCCCGCAAACGACCCCCGTAACGTTCATAGAGCAGAGCGTCTGTCCAGTCACGGTCCAGCGGGACGTCGGGGACGAAAGTGTATACGTGCCGTGGCGCATCCTGCGTGGACTTGCGCAGTGACACGAGGAACCGGACGAAGCGGGTCCGCAGGTACATGGCATACCGGTTGGCCTCCTGCTCGGTCGCGAACCTGCCGGCGACTAGATATGTCTCGGTGCAGGCAGTTCCAGGCCCAGCAAGGATCGGTTTCGACAAAAATTTAGTCTCGACCGCAGCACTGGTGCCCTGCACTCGCGTCATGAGCACCTTCCAGTCATCAACCCACGCATCGTTGGCGAGAAGCTCAGATCGGTCGATCCAATCGATCCTCTGATTTGCGAAGAGTTTGACAGGATCGACTATCCGGGCCGGCGAAGTCTTGCCCTTAAAGTTCGTGGGGAGTCCGAACGGCTTACGACTGGATACTCGGCCGTCGAGTGTTGCTTCCTGCTTCGATCGGACTTTTTCGAGGATGGGAACGGCCTCGTTGCGTCGGACGAGGACGTCGTAGGCGTCGAGGTAACGGGCAACGGGTTCGCCGACGGGTTCGCCATCCCACATCGTCTGCATAGTGCAGGGACCGTTGTAGTCGCGGTCCCACAGAAAATAGGAGACGCCACCCCTGATCTTGACTCCAGGGAAAGCCTCATACAGCTTCGGATAATCGACGATGTTGCGCATACGGTGGTCAGAGAGCATCTTCTTGCGGTACTCATCGAGGCCCTTGCCACCGGCGAACCAGCGGGACGGCGTCACAAAGACGGCGAAGCGAGGGTCGAGGCTCAGCGCCTTCTCGACAAACATCTGATAGATCGGTGCCGCCGAGGAGCCGTGCCCGCCATCGCTGAGCTGATAGGGCGGGTTTCCGATAATGACGTCGAAATGCATATTTTCTCCGAACAGCTCGGTAATCCGAGTCTTGATGTCGTCGGTGTGGATGAAGGCATAGGCGTGAGTTTCGAGCTCATCGCCTCGTCCGTAGTCGTCTTCGTTGGCACTGCAGTACCGGCACTTGCGGCGGGTGTAGACAACGGTCTTGGCCCCAGTGCGTGGATTGGAGTGAATCTCTCGGGTGCCGCCTGCCCATGTGTGTTCGGTGCGCTCGAACCAGATGTTGCCGTCCTCAGTGGTGAATGACTGTGCGATGGAATGTGGTCCATTGGCGTACTTGGAGCAGTAGACGCTGCGGCGGGCCAGGAGAGCGGTGAGCTGGGTGATACCGATGCCGTAGACCTGCCGGGTGAGGATGTGGTCGACCCGCTCAGTGAGGTCAGGGATAGCAAGAGCAAGACCGTCCGTGAGGCGACGGGTGATCTCGCGTAAGAAAACGCCGGACTTGGTGAACGGATCTAGGAAACTAACGTTCGGGTTCGCCCAGATATCCGCACCCTCGTGGGTGTCAGCCCATGCCGCTGCAAGGAGATCGAGCATCGCGTTAGCCATCTCGGGCGGGGTGAAGACCTCATCGTTGGAAAGGTTGGCGATGCAGGTGAGGACGTCTGGGTTGTGGCCCCGCAAAGTGAAAGAGGCTTGACTCACTTGCTAAGCACCTGCTTAGCGATCTCTTGAGCAGTCATCGTGGGGTAGGTCCTGCTCGGGGCAAAAAGATCGTGTGCAAGGTCCTGGAACAACGAGCCTTCTGCTTCCCATGTGGTGCGCGCAGTGAGATTGTTGTACTGGAAGTCGCGGCGCTGGAACTTTCCTTTACCGAGGTACCCCCATTCGGCGAACGTGATTGGGAGACCGTTCGGCTCAGTCATGGTTAAGCCATCACCTTGGATGATGTTCGCAGCCAAAACCACGCGGGCTGCTTTTGCCCACTCGTCGTTCTCGTCGATGTCAAGGAAAGTGTTGAACAGCTCAGCAAGGTTGC
The DNA here is from genome assembly GCF_001643015.1 of Corynebacterium crudilactis. Lineage (NCBI taxonomy): Bacteria > Bacillati > Actinomycetota > Actinomycetes > Mycobacteriales > Corynebacteriaceae > Corynebacterium > Corynebacterium crudilactis. The sequence continues at coordinate 3,315 of NZ_CP015624.1, read as the reverse complement.
TGCGGCATTCCTGGGTATTGTCAGCCAAAAGTTCGATGCCATAGGTACACATCAGAGCAAATAAGGCGAAGTTGCGTTTCTCAAAGTCGCTCTTGCCATGGCGGTCCTGGACGGTGGAGAACTTGCGGGCAAGGACGGGAACGAGGAAGTTTCCTGATCCGCAGGCTGGTTCCAAAACGCGTGAGTCGATGCGCTGTGACTCGTTCTGGAGGAGGTTGAGCATGTCCTCGACCATCCATGACGGGGTAAATACCTCGCCGTGGTCGGCGACACGCTGCTTGGATTTGACTAGGCGCTCCATCTCGTGCAGGTTCATCGCTGCTCCTTTACTTCGAAGTTTTAGCTATCAGAGTACGGTGACCGGCCAAGACCTTAGCGACGCAGGGTCCAGAAGAACTGCGAATATGTATTGTTCGGGTACACCCTATTGAGACACTTCCAATCACACTATTTCCGATGTCTCACTAAGCCCTAATCTACTTTTTGATACACTTGTATCAAGAAGTTATTAACCCTATTGAGACAGTAGGACGACATGACACGCTACGGCACCCTCCTTGGACTACATGGCAAGCCTAAAGATCGGGTCATCATCGTGCGCAGGGGCTCTAAGACCACTCGTGTGAAATTCCCTCATAAAGATAGACCCGGATTCAACCTCGAAGAAGTGAAAGTCGATGCTTCGACCGTGCTCGATGATGGGGGAGAGCTGTGGGAAAAATATCAACGCATGCCTAACACTGCGACCTGGAGATCCTTTGGTGGCGAGCCACAAGGTCACCTTCATGTGCAGCGTGTCTATAAAAACGTGATCAAGGCCAGCATCTACGAAGGCAATGGGCAGTGGAGTCGTATTGATGATTTCCACCCAGAGCAGGTTCTTTTTGATGCAGGTGAAGCGTGGCCAAAATCTAAGACTGATCAACTCCTCAACGACACTGATGTAGTGCCGGCATCAGAGGAAACTACTACACCGACTCCAAAAACCACCGACTTGGGTCAGCGTGTGGGCTATGTGCGAGTCTCTAGTGCGGATCAAAATCTCGCTCGCCAGCGCGAAGCGATCGGTGCAGTCGACCGAGAGTTTGTCGATGAGCTTTCTGCCAGAGCGCGTGCGCAGCGTCCTGGGCTAGAGGAATGTATTGCCTATTTACGTAACCATGACGAATTAGTCGTGGCCTCGATTGACCGTTTGGCCAGGTCATTAGTGGATCTGAGAACGATTATTGATCAGATCACCGCAAAAGGCGCATCCGTGCGCTTTATTAAAGAAGGGCTGGTGTTTTCTGCTACTGATCAGGATCCACGAGCCACTCTTATGCTCGGAATCTTAGGGTCATTTGCGGAATTTGAACGCTCAATTATTCGTGAACGGCAAGCAGAGGGGATTGCGTTAGCGAAAAAGGCTGGTAAGTATTCTGGCCGCAAGAAAGCACTCTCACCCGCACAGGTAAAACAGGCTCGCGATCGGATCGATGCAGGAGAATCGAAAACTGCTGTTGCACAAGACCTTGGAGTGGGTAGAGCAACGTTGTATCGGTATCTTATGTCCGACAACAAAAGATAAGACGACAATTCAGTATGTAACCAGTCCAGAGCTTCCATTGCTTCTGTCTGGTGCTGTTGCAAACTCCTGGCTGAGAGCCGTGACGGTTCAGTCTTTCATCCTCTGAGGCTCGCAGCGTGCCGGCGTTCTCAGGCAGCCTCGAAAACTCGGCTGACGATCACGGCATCCGGGTTCGGGTGCCCGTAGGCAAACATCGTGCCCTGGCCTTTCCGTAATGAGTGCATCGCCTCCATCCCCTTCAACGTGCGGTACGCCGAGGTTCGGTTCTTGAACGCTCCTTTCGGGCCCAGGATTCGTTTCAACCGGCCATGGTCCCCTTCGATGACGTTATTGAGGTATTTCACCTGCCGGTGTTCCACGGTCTGCGGGCAGATTCCCTCTGACTTCAACTCGGCGATTGCCCTGGCCAGGGAGGGTGCTTTATCGGTATTGATCACCCGCGGGGACCCGGTTATCGTGTTTGACCTCAGGGTCTTGGCCAGGAAACGCTTCGCTGCGGCGACGTTACGCTTTGGGGAGAGGTAAAAATCCAGGGTGTGCCCGCCCGCGGTGATGGCCCGATAGAGGTAGCACCACTTTCCGCCGACCCGGATATAGGTCTCATCCACCCGCCAGGACCGGGCCTGCCAGTCAGGAACTTGCCGATACCACCGAGTCTGTTTGTCCAGTTCAGGTGCGTATTTCTGGACCCAGCGGTAGATGGTGCTGTGATCGACCGGCACGCCACGTTCGGTCATCATTTCTTCCAGATCGCGGTAGCTCACGCCGTAGCGGCAGTACCACCGCACGGCCCACAGGATGATTTCTCGAGGGAAATGACGACCGGAGAAGATGCCCATGGCCCTGATTATTTCACGCCGGTCTTCCTAATGCCCCAACTTTGCAACAGCACCCTGAGGATGCTAATTTCAAGAAGGGCTGTGTGAATACCGCGAAGGCCTACTATAAGGCAGTCCAATTAAAGAACCCGAATTAGAAATATGCGTGATTATACGATTTTCGTAATCAGACTACTATTACTATATTTAATAGTATTTATCGCTTTTTGGATTTGGTCTCCGATAACTTCTGAATCGTACCTTGAAGCTGTGGTGATGGCCTTCGCGGTGTCTTTGATTACCGCGTTGGTGACAAGTGCAGTTACGTACCTAGCTTCGCTAAAAGTGATAGCATTCGTCGGCTTTCTTGGTTTCGTCAGTTTAATAGTTGGTGTCTATTTCTGGATTACTGTTCCAGACGGGATTTTGGACGTCTTCTTTGTGCTTTTTGGCAGCGGTATCTTTCTATCCGAAGTGTTAATTAGCCTGAAGCGCTACTCGCGCTCGTCAAGTTTTTGAGACAGCTTGATTGACTTTTCTTCTTACGCTGCTGCTAGTGTCCTGCGCCGTTAATTCGTTTTAAGTATCGGGCGATAGAGGAAAGGATCTCCTCCGCGGTTTTGGTCCAGATAAACGGCTTAGGATCCTCGTTCCATGCTTTCACCCAGTTGCGTAAATCTTTCTCCAGGGCCTGGACACTCCGATGATCAGAACGCTGGAGTAACTCCCGGGTCACCTCAGCGAACAACCGTTCAACCTGGTTGATCCAGGACGAATACGTCGGGGTGAAGTGCATGTGAAACCGTGGATGCTTGACCAACCAGGTATTGATGGTCGGGTGTTTATGCGTGGCGTAGTTGTCACAAATAACATGAACATCAAGGTCCTGGGGAACAGTCTTGTCGATCTTGACCAGGAACTTCTTAAACC
>NZ_CP015623.1 GCF_001643015.1 Corynebacterium crudilactis | reverse complement strand
AGGGGTCGTTTGCGGGAGAGGGCGAAATCCTACGCTAAGGCTTTGGCCAACGATATTCTCCGGTAAGATTGATGTGTTCCCAGGGGATAGGAGAAGTCGCTTGATATCTAGTATGACGTCTGTCGCACCTGCTTGATCGCGGCCGCGATAGCTAGATCGCGTTGCTCCTCTTCTCCATCCGCGTTCCAAGCTGCGGAAAGGCACCCATAAGCGTACGCCTGGTCGAGCAGGCGACGCGGATCGACGTCCAGCGCACGAGAGAATGCGTCCGCCATCTGTGCAATGCGTCTAGGATCGAGACAAAGGTCGTCTCTGTCAGCCGGATCGTAGAACATATTGGCGGCGCCAAAGCCCACTTCACCGACCAGACCGACGGGATCTATCACCAGCCAGCCGCGACTGGAGAACATGATGTTTTCATGATGCAGATCGCCATGTAGCCCACGCAGTTCCGAGGCATTGCTCATCATTTGATCGGCTATAATCGCCGCGTGGACGTAGTCAGTTTGACAACCTGCGTTTTGATCATCGCGCGCCCGCTGAAACAAAGCTGCAAAGCGATCCCGGATCGGGAGAAGGGCAGAAGGCAGGGGTTCCTCAGATGCGGCATACAGCTTCGCCATTAGTTCCGCTGCAATTTCGGTCGCCTGGTAGTCGCCGTGCTCGGCAACGATGTGAGAGAGCATTCGCTCCCCGGCATATTCGAGCAACATCAGATTGTTCTCACGACCGAGCAACCGGACTGCTCCCCTCCCATTGCGCCATACCAGATAGTCGGCCCCGCGCAGTTCATCAGCAATGTCTTCTATAGGTTTCAATCCCTTGACGATTGCAGGAGTCCCGTCTGGCAATGAAACTTTCCAAACGAGGCTGGAAAAGGTGTCCGCAATGAGAACAGGTTGCGAAACGTGCCAATGAGCAGGAAAAACAGGCGGCATGAACATCAACCCCAAGTCAGAGGGTCCAATCGCAGATAGAAGGCAAGGCGTTCGCGGTCGGGGGCTTCGATCCCCAATACATTGAATAGGACAGCGAAGGCGCGCTCTGCTTCATCTGGCGCTGCCCAGTTCTCTTCGGCGTTAGCAATCATGAGTGCCAAATCGGCATAGCGATCTGCTGTTCCGAGCCGCCCAAGGTCGATCAGACCCGTGCATTGAAGAGTTTTAGGGTCCACCATGAAGTTCGGCATGCAGGGATCACCATGGCAAACAACCATATCGGTGCGCTCTTGGTCGAGCCGCACCGGTAGCTCTCGTTCGACACGAGCCAAAAGATCGAGCTGCGGCGTACTCTTGTCCTCGTCCGGTAAGAAGTCGGGATTGACGGCATTGCGGGACACCACATCAACGGCGCGTCCGAACATTCGCGACAGCCTGCGCTCAAACGGACATTGATCAACCGATAGGCTGTGAACAGCGCCAAGTTGCTGCCCCATTGACGGCCACGCTTTGAGCAAATCCGCTCCAGACAGATCAGCCGCCGGTACTCCCGGAATTGCCGTTATCACCAAGCATGCACCCTCCTGTTCCTCCTGCCAGTTGATCACCTCGGGGCAAGCCACACCTCGACCTTTGAGCCAAATGAGGCGGTCACGCTCTCCAGCGAGCTCACCGCGGCGGGAAGCAGGTGCGATTTTCGCGAAGGCATGCCCGTCACCACGTCGAAAAACAAAATCACCAGATTCTCCGCCTCTGACAGGCAACCAGTCAGAATGCGATTCACCAAAAAAAATATTAGTTCGATTCAATGGAGGTTCCTTCAGTTTTCTGATGAAGCGCGGAGGTGGCTCAACCTGCGAAAAGAAACGAGTTGCTATGGACTTGCACCGGTTGTGTTCCGGTCTATCTCTCATTTTAAGCGGCTTTTTTCTCAAATGCCACCGGCGATTTCCAGCCGAGTGTTGAATGTCTTCGGCGTGGATTATAAAAGCCATTTATATATTCGAAGATTGCAATCTCAATATCTCGCCTTGTTTGCCAGTGTCTGCGCCAAATCAACTCAGCCTTTAATGATTTAAAGAAGCTTTCTACTGCGGAGTTATCAAAACAATTGCCTTTCCCGCTCATGGACGGCAGCAATTGATGTTTGAGCAGTAGCTTTTGATATTCATGAGCGCAATATTGGCTCCCACGGTCTGTGTGTTGAATACAACCCGGTGGTGGTTTGCGTAAAGCCAACGCCATATTCAGTGCCCTTAATGCAAGATCCTGCTTTAATCGATCACCTGTTGCCCAGCCAATCACGCGACGGGAATACAGGTCAAGGATAACAGCAAGATAGACCCATCCTTCTCTGGTCCAAACATAAGTGATATCGCCTGCCCATTTCTGGTTGGGTGCGCTTGCGCTAAAGTCTTGTTTTAATAGGTTCGGTGCAATGTTGAAGGTATGATGACTATCCGTTGTCCGTTTGAATTTACGCGTTCGAACAACTGTAATGTTATTCTGGCGCATCAAACGTCCAACCCGACGCTGCCCAACCTGCAGGCCCAGCGCTTTCAACTCTTCTGTCATACGCGGCCTACCATAGCTCCCCAAACACAACCGATGCTGCTCACGTATATGCGCTAGAAGTATAAGATCACGACGCTGGCGCAGTGATGGAGGACGGCGTTTCCATGCACGTAAACCACGATCTGTTACGCCCATCAAACGACATATGCGTGAACGTGAGAGAGAGCCACGGTAATCCGTAATAAACTGAAATCTCACAGCTTTTGTACTGCGAAAAATATTGCTGCCTTTTTTAATATCTCCCTCTCCTCCCGAAGGATACGGTTCTCTTTGCGTAAACGTTCATTCTCACGCAGAAGATCAGTGTCTTGGGTAGGAATTTTAGTTTCATCGGAAATTGATGCGATCCATTTCCCAAGCGTGGAAAGCCCAATACTTAAATCTGACGCAACTTGACGGCGTGTTAAGCCACTAGTGAGTGCTATGCGAACTGCATCACGCTTAAATTCATCACTATGCTTTAATGACATATATGGTCTCCTTGATAACAAATAATGCTCTCAAAAAGACCGGAACGAAACCGAGGCAAGTCCACTACGTAAGTCCGAGAACATGCTTTCCATGGTCTCTGAGCTCGCCTTTGGGACCGACATATCGGTAGAGAGTGACGCGCTCGATGCCGAGTTCCTTGCAGAGATCGGAAACTGAAGTATCGCGCTGGGCCATGGCGGCTTGCGCGAGACGCACCTGAGCTTTGGTGAGCGCGAATTTTCGTCCGCCCTTGCGACCGCGCGCTCTCGCGGAGGCGAGACCCGCCATGGTGCGCTCTCGGATCAGATCCCGCTCGAACTCGGCCAAGGTGGCGAAGATTCCGAACACCATGCGACCGGACGCAGTCGTGGTGTCGATCTGAGCGCCCTTTCCAGTCAGAACCCGCAGGCCGATCTTGCGGTCTGACAGCTCCTTCACCGTGTTGACCAGATGGGCAAGCGATCGTCCGAGGCGATCGAGCTTCCAGACCACCAGCACATCGCCGTCACGCAATGACTTGAGGCAGGCAGTCAAGCCAGGGCGATCATCACGACCGCCGGAAGCAAGATCATCATAGATATTGTCCCGTTCGACACCTGCGGCGCGCAAGGCGTCGTGCTGCAGGTCGAGAGACTGCGAGCCATCGGCTTTGGAGACGCGGGCATATCCGATCAGCATGTATCACAAACGTTGGTTTGAGGCGGCGCTTCGGCCACGATTGCATTGACCTCTGGAAATGTATCTCAACCAGCTTCATAAACAAAGCGTCTTGAACGCTATCAGATTTTGAAAAAGGAACATGTATGCCGCGTCGCGTCACTCTAACCGATCGGCAGAAAGACGCGCTGTTGCGCTTGCCGACTTCACAGACGGATTTGCTCAAGCACTATACGCTGAGTGATGAAGACCTTGGGCATATCAGGCTGCGTCGGCGCGCTCACAACAGGTTCGGCTTCGCCCTGCAATTGTGTGTCCTGCGCTATCCCGGCCGGGTGCTGGCTCCAGGCGAACTGATCCCTGCAGAGGTCATCGAATTTATCGGAGCGCAGCTTGGCCTGGGTGCCGACGATCTCGTAGACTATGCTGCCCGCGAGGAAACACGGCACGAGCATCTTGCCGAGTTACGGGGGCTCTACGGCTTCCGCACCTTCTCCGGACGTGGTGCGAGCGAGCTGAAGGAATGGTTGTTCCGAGAAGCCGAGATGGCGGTGTCGAACGAGGATATCGCCCGTCGCTTCGTAGCCGAGTGCCGACGCACCCGCACTGTCCTTCCCGCGACATCCACGATCGAGCGGCTTTGTGCCGCGGCTCTCGTCGATGCCGAGCGACGCATCGAGACGAGGATCGCCAGTCGGCTGCCTATGTCGATCCGAGAACAGTTGCTGGCATTGCTCGAGGAGACGGCTGATGATCGGGTGACCCGTTTTGTGTGGCTGCGCCAGTTCGAGCCTGGCTCGAACTCTTCGTCGGCCAACCGGCTGCTCGACCGGCTCGAATATCTGCAACGCATCGATCTCCCCGAGGATCTGCTTGCCGGCGTTCCTGCCCATCGGGTGACTCGTCTGCGCAGGCAGGGTGAACGGTATTATGCCGACGGCATGCGCGATCTCCCGGAGGACAGGCGGCTTGCGATCTTGGCTGTTTGCGTCTCGGAATGGCAGGCGATGTTGGCCGACGCAGTGGTCGAAACCCACGACCGGATCGTCGGCCGTCTCTACCGTGCTTCGGAGCGTATTTGCCATGCAAAGGTCGCAGACGAAGCGGGGGTGGTGCGTGACACCCTGAAATCCTTCGCCGAGATCGGGGGCGCCCTGGTCGATGCACAGGATGATGGCCAGCCGCTGGGCGATGTCATCGCGAGTGGGTCAGGGTGGGACGGCTTAAAAACCCTTGTTGCAATGGCAACCAGGCTGACCGCCACCATGGCCGACGATCCGCTCAATCATGTGCTCGACGGTTATCACCGCTTCCGCCGATACGCTCCACGCATGTTGCGCCTGCTCGATCTGCGAGCTGCGCCCGTTGCACTGCCGCTTCTGGAAGCGGTGACGGCCCTTCGTACCGGTTTGAACGATGCCGCGATGACCAGCTTCTTGCGGCCCAGCTCGAAATGGCATCGCCACCTTCGGGCCCAGAGGGCTGGCGACGCTCGCCTATGGGAGATCGCGGTGCTGTTCCATCTGCGCGATGCGTTCCGCTCCGGAGATGTCTGGCTTACTAGGTCCCGGCGCTATGGCGATCTGAAACACGCACTCGTTCCGGCACAATCCATCGCGGAAGGCGGTCGTCTCGCTGTGCCATTGCGGCCGGAGGAATGGCTGGCAGACCGGCAAGCTCGCCTCGACATGCGGTTGCGCGAGCTTGGCCGTGCCGCTCGCGCAGGCACGATCCCGGGCGGGTCGATTGAAAACGGCGTTCTGCATATCGAGAAACTCGAAGCCGCCGCGCCGACAGGCGCCGAAGATCTGGTGCTCGATCTCTACAAGCAGATCCCGCCCACGCGCATCACCGATCTCCTGCTGGAGGTGGATGCGGCGACCGGCTTCACCGAAGCGTTCACCCATCTGCGCACAGGAGCACCCTGCGCTGACCGGATCGGGCTAATGAACGTTATCTTGGCGGAAGGGATCAACCTCGGCTTGCGCAAAATGGCGGATGCGACAAACACCCACACCTTCTGGGAATTGATCCGCATTGGACGGTGGCATGTCGAGGGCGAAGCCTATGACCGGGCGCTGGCCATGGTGGTCGAGGCACAGGCAGCGTTACCCATGGCCCGGTTCTGGGGCATGGGCACGTCGGCTTCGAGCGACGGACAGTTCTTCGTCGCTACAGAGCAAGGTGAGGCCATGAACCTGGTCAACGCGAAATATGGCAATACCCCGGGCCTGAAAGCCTATAGCCACGTCTCCGACCAATATGCGCCGTTCGCAACCCAGGTGATTCCTGCAACGGCAAGCGAAGCGCCTTACATCCTCGATGGCCTGCTGATGAACGATGCTGGACGCCATATCCGCGAGCAGTTCACCGACACGGGCGGCTTCACCGATCACGTCTTTGCCGCATGTGCCATTCTCGGCTACCGGTTCGCTCCGCGCATCCGCGACCTGCCATCCAAACGGCTCTACGCGTTCAATCCGTCGGCCGCCCCGGCGCACCTGCGAGCGTTGATCGGCGGAAAGGTCAACCAAGCCATGATCGAGCGCAATTGGCCCGACATCCTGCGCATCGCCGCCACCATTGCTGCCGGGACCGTCGCGCCAAGCCAGATTCTGCGGAAACTCGCCTCCTATCCGCGGCAGAACGAGCTCGCGACAGCCCTGCGGGAAGTCGGTCGCGTCGAGCGCACCCTGTTCATGATCGACTGGATTCTGGATGCCGAACTCCAACGGCGTGCCCAGATCGGGCTCAACAAAGGCGAAGCTCATCATGCGCTGAAGCGGGCAATCAGCTTCCACCGCCGCGGTGAAATCCGCGACCGTTCCGCCGAAGGCCAGCATTACCGCATCGCCGGCATGAATCTGCTCGCCGCCATCATCATCTTCTGGAACACCATGAAGCTCGGCGAGGTCGTTGCAAACCAGAAACGCGATGGAAAGCTGCTATCGCCCGATCTCTTGGCCCATGTTTCGCCGCTCGGATGGGAACACATCAATCTCACCGGAGAATATCGCTGGCCAAAGCCTTAGCGTAGGATTCCGCCCCCTCCCGCAAACGACCCCATTCAGATTGAGCGCCGATCCAAAACGCTGGATCAGGGTGACCGCGCCCGTCTTGGCCACTTGGTGGGTATGGCCCGCTTTCTTGACCAGGTGCGTGGCAATGACGCGGTAAACGATGCCCAGCACCCACCCCATGATCTCGGGCCGGCTGGCAAACAGGAAACGCAGCTGAAACGGGAAGCTCAACACCCACTGACGCATGGGTTGTTCAGGCAGTACTTCATCAACCAGCAAGGCGGCACTTTCGGCCATCCGCCGCGCCCCACAGCTCGGGCAGAAACCGCGACGCTTACAGCTGAAAGCGACCAGGTGCTCGGCGTGGCAAGACTCGCAGCGAACCCGTAGAAAGCCATGCTCCAGCCGCCCGCATTGGAGAAATTCTTCAAATTCCCGTTGCACATAGCCCGGCAATTCCTTTCCCTGCTCTGCCATAAGCGCAGCGAATGCCGGGTAATACTCGTCAACGATCTGATAGAGAAGGGTTTGCTCGGGTCGGTGGCTCTGGTAACGACCAGTATCCCGATCCCGGCTGGCCGTCCTGGCCGCCACATGAGGCATGTTCCGCGTCCTTGCAATACTGTGTTTACATACAGTCTATCGCTTAGCGGAAAGTTCTTTTACCCTCAGCCGAAATGCCTGCCGTTGCTAGACATTGCCAGCCAGTGCCCGTCACTCCTGGCCAGTTATGCGTTGGGTACGACCGCTGCAAATGCTCGTGCCCTGGATAGCACAGAAGAACGAATACAAGACTATCGGCGTGAGCAGCGCATATTGTCCGACAATTCAATCAGCGGCCAGAGCGTCCAGCGCGGCACACTGCCACCCGATACCAGACCCTACCTTGCACCGGATTGGCCAACACTGGCTGAAAATACAATGCCGTCTGTTATTGCTTTGTCAGCAATCGAGCAGCCCTACGGCTTTGCTGAAAACAGTCCGGCCTGGCTTATTCCTGGCGTTCAACAAAACGCTGCCACAGCAGCATTGACGCACTACCGCGCCTGGCAAAAAGGCTGGGCAAAACAAGACGCAAAGCGACAGCATCAAACTATATGCGGCGGTTTCGTCATCGAAGGCAACCGAGTGCTAACAGCGGCGCATTGTGTGGACAGGCAAGAAGCCTTGCGAATCCGTACAGCGGGCGGTGAATGGCGGGCGGCTCATGTTGTCGGTGCTGATGTAACGCAGGACGTTGCTTTGCTTGAGTTTGAAGGCGACCCATTGCCACCGATTAAGGTGGCCAACACTCTACCCAGGCCGGGCCAGGACGTTATGGCCATAGGCTCGCCGTCCGGTTACGGCTTTGCTGTCGGTGTCGGCATTGTTGCCTGGCACGGCCTCGATGCAAAGATGCTATCCCCTAATGATTTCATGCTTGTAACGGCTTCAGTCGTGGGCGGTAATTCCGGCGGCGTGGTCGTGAATACGCACGGTGAAGCGGTTTCATTGGTTAGCTATGGCAGCGGCAGTTATACGCAAACAGTGCCGATTGACCGAGCTTTAACCGTTGCTGGCCAGCTGGCCAAGTAACGCTACCCCAAGGCCGGGCAAATTTTGCCCAGGTCAATTACCAAGCGCCGAAGGGCGGCGCATGAAGAAAAAAAACATTAAAAAACTGGAGTAAATCACTATGAAAATTCGGGTGCTGTTGCAAAGTTGGCCGGAGAGCCGTGACGACCCAGTCTTCATCCTCTCAGGCTCGCTGCGTGCCAGCGTTCTCAGGCAGCCTCGAACACCCGACTGACGATCACCGCGTCCGGGTTCGACTGCCCGTAGGCAAACATCGTCCCCTGGCCTTTTCGTAACGAGTGCATCGCTTCCATCCCTTTCAACGTCCGATAGGCAGACGCCCTGTTCTTAAAGGCCCCTTTTGGCCCCAGGATCCGTTTCAACCGGCCATGATCGCCTTCGATGACGTTGTTGAGGTATTTCACCCGACGATGCTCTACCGTCGATGGGCAGACGCCTTCCGCCTTCAGCTCAGAGATTGCCCTGGCGAGTGAGGGTGCCTTGTCGGTGTTGATCACCCGGGGAAAGCCGGCTGTTGTGTTCGACCGCAGGGTCTTGGCCAGGAAACGCTTGGCTGCAGCCACATTCCGCTTCGGCGAGAGATAAAAATCCAGGGTGTTTCCACCAGCGGTGATCGCCCGATAGAGGTAGCACCACGTCCCGCCGACCCGGATATAGGTCTCGTCCACCCGCCAGGACCTGGCCTGCCAGTCAGGAACTTGCCGATACCACCGGGTCTTCTTATCCAGCTCAGGAGCATATTTCTGGACCCAGCGGTAGATCGTGGTGTGATCGACCGGCACGCCACGCTCGGTCATCATCTCTTCGAGGTCGCGGTAGCTCACACCGTATCGGCAGTACCACCGCACCGCCCACAGGATGATTTCACGAGGGAAATGACGACCGGAGAAGATGCCCATGGCCCTGATTATTCCACGCCGGTCTTCCTACTGCCCCAACTTTGCAACAGCACCGATTATTATTATTATAGAAGCCCCCATGAATAAATCGCTCATCATTTTCGGCATCGTCAACATAACCTCGGACAGTTTCTCCGATGGAGGCCGGTATCTGGCGCCAGACGCAGCCATTGCGCAGGCGCGTAAGCTGATGGCCGAGGGGGCAGATGTGATCGACCTCGGTCCGGCATCCAGCAATCCCGACGCCGCGCCTGTTTCGTCCGACACAGAAATCGCGCGTATCGCGCCGGTGCTGGACGCGCTCAAGGCAGATGGCATTCCCGTCTCGCTCGACAGTTATCAACCCGCGACGCAAGCCTATGCCTTGTCGCGTGGTGTGGCCTATCTCAATGATATTCGCGGTTTTCCAGACGCTGCGTTCTATCCGCAATTGGCGAAATCATCTGCCAAACTCGTCGTTATGCATTCGGTGCAAGACGGGCAGGCAGATCGGCGCGAGGCACCCGCTGGCGACATCATGGATCACATTGCGGCGTTCTTTGACGCGCGCATCGCGGCGCTGACGGGTGCCGGTATCAAACGCAACCGCCTTGTCCTTGATCCCGGCATGGGGTTTTTTCTGGGGGCTGCTCCCGAAACCTCGCTCTCGGTGCTGGCGCGGTTCGATGAATTGCGGCTGCGCTTCGATTTGCCGGTGCTTCTGTCTGTTTCGCGCAAATCCTTTCTGCGCGCGCTCACAGGCCGTGGTCCGGGGGATGTCGGGGCCGCGACACTCGCTGCAGAGCTTGCCGCCGCCGCAGGTGGAGCTGACTTCATCCGCACACACGAGCCGCGCCCCTTGCGCGACGGGCTGGCGGTATTGGCGGCGCTGAAAGAAACCGCAAGAATTCGTTAACTGCACATTCGGGATATTTCTCTATATTCGCGGTTCAGCAGGCATGTCCCCTTTGAGGGCGACCCGACGACAGGATAATCGACCTTATGGTGCGCAAATATTTCGGCACAGACGGTATTCGTGGCAAAGCCAACGAAGGCGCGATGACGGCGGAAACCGCCTTGCGCGTCGGCATGGCGGCTGGCCGTGTCTTTCGTCGCGGTGACCACCGCCATCGTGTCGTGATCGGCAAGGATACGCGCCTGTCGGGCTATATGCTTGAACCCGCGCTCACAGCCGGTTTCACCTCGATGGGCATGGACGTATTCCTTTTTGGCCCGCTGCCGACAACGTATAGGAAGAATAAACGCCCTTTTCACCCAAGTCCAACAGCTTTGGACCGCAGTTGACTCTTTCGACACCCCTGCGATGCAACCCAATCCGGCTGACGGGGAGCCAGCAACGCTGAAAATTTACCCTCCTCTTTCCCACTAGCGGCTCCTTTTCCGACAACCAGCACGGCGGATCCCTGCCGCGGCGCTGTGAACGCAGCATTTTGATTGGTATCGTTGGCCTTCAGGCTCGTCAGTCAAACAGACCCAGGAGCAGCTCAGCCGGTGGCGCCCGGCTTTCGGGTAACGCCCTGGTCCCGCTGGTTTCGGCTTTGTGCTTCAGGTGATCAAGGATCTGCTTGATCACTATAGGGTCTTCAATGCAGGCGATGACTTTCATGGCGCCGCCGCAGCCGCTGCAGGTCTCGATGTCGATATTGAAAACACGCTTGAGCCGTTGCGCCCATGTCATCGACGCTCGCCGTTGTGCTGGTGTTGCCGGTTCATCAGCCACCCTGACCTTGTTGCCCCTGCCCCGTTTTGCCGGCGTGACCAACGCCCGGTGCCGACTGTTGGGTGCGAACACCCCGTGGAAGCGGGTTAGGTTGACTCTGGGCTTCGGTACCAGGGCGGCCAGCCTTGCAATGAAATCCAATGGTTCGAAAATGACGTGCGTGGTGCCGTCCCGGTACGGCGTCTTGAGCTGGTAGCGCACGTTGCCGCCTCGTGTTAACGACAGCCGCTTCTCGGATACCGCCGGGCGGCTGATGTACCGGCACAGCCGTTCGAGCTTCTTGCGTTCATCGGCCCTGGCCGCCACGCCGGCGTGCAGGCTGGACCCGGCTACCTTGCCAATCCCGTCACCGAACGGATCACCACTGGTCGGCAGAGTTTGCAAAGTGAACACCTTTCGCCCCGCCTGTGAACCGACAGCGATACGGTAAGTGATCGAGTGCCCCAGCAGGGGTGTCATCGGGTCGTCATCCACCGCATCCGAGGCCAGATAGCTGTTTTCGACATCCCGTTCCAGCAGGCCTTGCCGTTCCAGATAGCGACCCACCCGGTGGGCGATGGTGTGCGTCAGCTGGGTGAGCTCTGGGCTGGTCGGCGCCTTGACCCAGCGGAAACGCGCTGAGCCGTGGGATTGCTCGACATACACACCGTCGAGAAACAGCATGTGGAAGTGAACATTCAGATTGAGCGCCGATCCAAAACGCTGGATCAGGGTGACCGCGCCCGTCTTGGCCACTTGGTGGGTATGGCCCGCTTTCTTGACCAGGTGCGTGGCAATGACGCGGTAAACGATGCCCAGCACCCACCCCATGATCTCGGGCCGGCTGGCAAACAGGAAACGCAGCTGAAACGGGAAGCTCAACACCCACTGACGCATGGGTTGTTCAGGCAGTACTTCATCAACCAGCAAGGCGGCACTTTCGGCCATCCGCCGCGCCCCACAGCTCGGGCAGAAACCGCGACGCTTACAGCTGAAAGCGACCAGGTGCTCGGCGTGGCAAGACTCGCAGCGAACCCGTAGAAAGCCATGCTCCAGCCGCCCGCATTGGAGAAATTCTTCAAATTCCCGTTGCACATAGCCCGGCAATTCCTTTCCCTGCTCTGCCATAAGCGCAGCGAATGCCGGGTAATACTCGTCAACGATCTGATAGAGAAGGGTTTGCTCGGGTCGGTGGCTCTGGTAACGACCAGTATCCCGATCCCGGCTGGCCGTCCTGGCCGCCACATGAGGCATGTTCCGCGTCCTTGCAATACTGTGTTTACATACAGTCTATCGCTTAGCGGAAAGTTCTTTTACCCTCAGCCGAAATGCCTGCCGTTGCTAGACATTGCCAGCCAGTGCCCGTCACTCCCACTCAAATGTTAATAGGCCGCCTCTATGAAGGGGGCTGTTTTCGGGGTCGATTTCCAGGGGTTCATTGACACTTGAGGGGCGGGCTATGCCTTCCCTCTTGGCGTCCAATCCGCCCCTTGGGGCGTCAAATCAAGTCCGCTTTGTTCGGGCTGGGGTTGAAGTTGAAGCTGGGAATCTCCCCCGGCTTATGGCTGGCTGATGGTACTGGTTTGGGTGTCGCTGGGGTGGCTTTCTTGGGGGCCGGTTGGGAGGATGCCGGCGGTCTTGCGGTGGCCTTTTCAGGCTCGCCTGGCGACCGAATCAGACTGTTCACATAGCTGATAAAAGCATCATATCCGAAGCTGATTTTCCCTTCATCGTGCAGCGTTTTCCAGATGGCTTTTACCGGCCAGCCATCGGTCAAAGCCTCTTTTATGTCGTCGCGCTGGGCCAGGAAAGCCGCCCGATTCTGTCCTGAACGGGTGGGCTTTTGGGTCTGCATTTGCGCTGCAATGCGCTCTGTAAGCCGTTTAGTCATGCCGATTCTACCGCCTTTTATATGTCGATTTATCCGCGATTTAATGCCGATTCTATCGCTATTAAAGCGATTGTAAGGCGACTAAAGCCAGATTGCACGCCTTATGCGTGGAATCGGCTTGTGTTTGTCGATAAAACGGGTTATAGCCGGTAAATGGTAGTGATGTTAAAGTGGTGGTGAAGCGGGCAGGATGTGTGAAGTAGGCCCACCATGCAAGCATGGTGTTCCTCTTCACTTCCCCTTATTCGCACCTGCGGCGCTCAACGGGAATCCTGCCCTGCGGGGCCATCGGCGGACGCCGGAATAAGAGAACCAGGAGGACGCCAAAGATGGAGGCGACAGAGCAGAAGGTAACGAGAAAAAGCAGCACGCCGATCAAGGTGTATTGCCTGCCGGAAGAGCGGGCCGCCATTGAGGCCAACGCACAAGCGGCTGGCTTGAGTACGGATCGCTATAAAAACGGAGGAATGATCCTGCGTAGCACCATTGAACGAAAAGCGGGTAAGGTTGTTTTAAAAGATGCCGACTACATACTCGCTTATGTACATACGGCAGTAGAAGGACCTTTCAAGCATTACTATGTACTTCCCGACTATGGATACGACGAACTGGACAGCACGTTTTTCAGCAGTGCAGATCGGGCTGCCAGAGATTTGTTTTTTGCAGACAGTCGCCAGCTGATGGAAAAACACGGGAAAAACATCAGAGAGTACCGCATGGACAGAGACGCTGCAGTTGAGCGGATCATGAAAGGATATTATGCCGTAAAGGTAAAAGAGGCTGAGTTAAAACACCTGAAGGAGGAACTTCCGCACATGGCAATTGTTTACAAAGTGAATGATCTGAACGGGAAGATCCATTACCTGATCGGTTATTCGGATTCGCTGGTGGCTGCGGAAGGAAATAAGAAGGTAATTGATGCCATTGTTCTCAATAAAACCGAAACAAAGATTGTTCACGTTAACCGGTTTGGAATAACAGAAGTAAAATGAAAATTTCGTTAATCGTAGCAATGGACAGGGAAGGGGGCATTGGAAAAAACAATGATCTGATGTGGCACCTCCCGGCAGATATGCGCTTTTTCAGAGAAACGACCACCGGAAACATTGTTGTGCTGGGGCGTAAAAATTACGAATCCATTCCCGAACGGTTTCGTCCGCTTCCCAACCGGGAAAATGCCGTGCTTACACGAAATACATCATATGCCGCTCCCGGTTGCCTGCTTTTCCATTCCTTGGAAGAATGCCTGGAGCATTATAAAAATGAAACCGATCGTACCGTATTTATTATCGGTGGCGGAGAAATTTATAAACAGGCACTGAATGTTGTCAGTGAAATGTACATTACTCATGTTGATAAGAGCTATGATGCTGATACGTTTTTCCCACAACTGAATGAATCGGAATGGAAGAAAGAAGAAGTCTGTCAACACCCTGCCGATGAAAAACACGAAGCCGGATTTAAAATAGTGAAGTACACAAAAAACGATTCAGCGATAGATTAATTTTCTGTTGTATCCGGTGTATAAAGCCTGTTTTTTTGAATGAGCAACTTTGCTTTATTCTGTAAACGCATACATTACGATATTTGCTCCCATTTGTAGTGCCTGCCTGCGTTTTTCCTGTGAATTATTATGTACTGCCTGATCTTCCCACCCGTCTCCCAGGTCGGTTTCATAGGTATATAGTAAAACTACTTTTCCGTTTTCGATAATCGCAAATGCCTGTGCCCGCTTATTATCATGCTCGTGAATTTTAGGCAACCCGTTGAATTTGTACTTCTGATTGAAGATCGCATGGTTATAAGGCAGTTCTACCAATTCGTGATTGGGAAACAGCTTTTTAATTTCCACCCGAATAAACTGATCCATCCCGTAATTATCGTCAATGTGAAGGAAACCACCACCCATCAGATAAGTTCTCAGGTTCTCCGCTTCCTGAGCGGAAAAGACCACATTTCCGTGTCCCGTCATGTGAACAAACGGGTACAGGAACAGATCCGGACTTCCGACGTCCACATACGGAACATCCGGAGAAATATTCATGTTCAGCTGCTCATTGCAGAATTTCACTAAATTCGGTACAGAGGTAGGATTGGCGTAATAGTCACCGCCGCCGTTGTATTTCAAAACAGCAAACTGATACGGACGTATAGGAAGAATAAACGCCCTTTTCACCCAAGTCCAACAGCTTTGGACCGCAGTTGACTCTTTCGACACCCCTGCGATGCAACCCAATCCGGCTGACGGGGAGCCAGCAACGCTGAAAATTTACCCTCCTCTTTCCCACTAGCGGCTCCTTTTCCGACAACCAGCACGGCGGATCCCTGCCGCGGCGCTGTGAACGCAGCATTTTGATTGGTATCGTTGGCCTTCAGGCTCGTCAGTCAAACAGACCCAGGAGCAGCTCAGCCGGTGGCGCCCGGCTTTCGGGTAACGCCCTGGTCCCGCTGGTTTCGGCTTTGTGCTTCAGGTGATCAAGGATCTGCTTGATCACTATAGGGTCTTCAATGCAGGCGATGACTTTCATGGCGCCGCCGCAGCCGCTGCAGGTCTCGATGTCGATATTGAAAACACGCTTGAGCCGTTGCGCCCATGTCATCGACGCTCGCCGTTGTGCTGGTGTTGCCGGTTCATCAGCCACCCTGACCTTGTTGCCCCTGCCCCGTTTTGCCGGCGTGACCAACGCCCGGTGCCGACTGTTGGGTGCGAACACCCCGTGGAAGCGGGTTAGGTTGACTCTGGGCTTCGGTACCAGGGCGGCCAGCCTTGCAATGAAATCCAATGGTTCGAAAATGACGTGCGTGGTGCCGTCCCGGTACGGCGTCTTGAGCTGGTAGCGCACGTTGCCGCCTCGTGTTAACGACAGCCGCTTCTCGGATACCGCCGGGCGGCTGATGTACCGGCACAGCCGTTCGAGCTTCTTGCGTTCATCGGCCCTGGCCGCCACGCCGGCGTGCAGGCTGGACCCGGCTACCTTGCCAATCCCGTCACCGAACGGATCACCACTGGTCGGCAGAGTTTGCAAAGTGAACACCTTTCGCCCCGCCTGTGAACCGACAGCGATACGGTAAGTGATCGAGTGCCCCAGCAGGGGTGTCATCGGGTCGTCATCCACCGCATCCGAGGCCAGATAGCTGTTTTCGACATCCCGTTCCAGCAGGCCTTGCCGTTCCAGATAGCGACCCACCCGGTGGGCGATGGTGTGCGTCAGCTGGGTGAGCTCTGGGCTGGTCGGCGCCTTGACCCAGCGGAAACGCGCTGAGCCGTGGGATTGCTCGACATACACACCGTCGAGAAACAGCATGTGGAAGTGAACATTCAGGGGTCGTTTGCGGGAGAGGGCGAAATCCTACGCTAAGGCTTTGGCCAACGATATTCTCCGGTAAGATTGATGTGTTCCCAGGGGATAGGAGAAGTCGCTTGATATCTAGTATGACGTCTGTCGCACCTGCTTGATCGCGGCCGCGATAGCTAGATCGCGTTGCTCCTCTTCTCCATCCGCGTTCCAAGCTGCGGAAAGGCACCCATAAGCGTACGCCTGGTCGAGCAGGCGACGCGGATCGACGTCCAGCGCACGAGAGAATGCGTCCGCCATCTGTGCAATGCGTCTAGGATCGAGACAAAGGTCGTCTCTGTCAGCCGGATCGTAGAACATATTGGCGGCGCCAAAGCCCACTTCACCGACCAGACCGACGGGATCTATCACCAGCCAGCCGCGACTGGAGAACATGATGTTTTCATGATGCAGATCGCCATGTAGCCCACGCAGTTCCGAGGCATTGCTCATCATTTGATCGGCTATAATCGCCGCGTGGACGTAGTCAGTTTGACAACCTGCGTTTTGATCATCGCGCGCCCGCTGAAACAAAGCTGCAAAGCGATCCCGGATCGGGAGAAGGGCAGAAGGCAGGGGTTCCTCAGATGCGGCATACAGCTTCGCCATTAGTTCCGCTGCAATTTCGGTCGCCTGGTAGTCGCCGTGCTCGGCAACGATGTGAGAGAGCATTCGCTCCCCGGCATATTCGAGCAACATCAGATTGTTCTCACGACCGAGCAACCGGACTGCTCCCCTCCCATTGCGCCATACCAGATAGTCGGCCCCGCGCAGTTCATCAGCAATGTCTTCTATAGGTTTCAATCCCTTGACGATTGCAGGAGTCCCGTCTGGCAATGAAACTTTCCAAACGAGGCTGGAAAAGGTGTCCGCAATGAGAACAGGTTGCGAAACGTGCCAATGAGCAGGAAAAACAGGCGGCATGAACATCAACCCCAAGTCAGAGGGTCCAATCGCAGATAGAAGGCAAGGCGTTCGCGGTCGGGGGCTTCGATCCCCAATACATTGAATAGGACAGCGAAGGCGCGCTCTGCTTCATCTGGCGCTGCCCAGTTCTCTTCGGCGTTAGCAATCATGAGTGCCAAATCGGCATAGCGATCTGCTGTTCCGAGCCGCCCAAGGTCGATCAGACCCGTGCATTGAAGAGTTTTAGGGTCCACCATGAAGTTCGGCATGCAGGGATCACCATGGCAAACAACCATATCGGTGCGCTCTTGGTCGAGCCGCACCGGTAGCTCTCGTTCGACACGAGCCAAAAGATCGAGCTGCGGCGTACTCTTGTCCTCGTCCGGTAAGAAGTCGGGATTGACGGCATTGCGGGACACCACATCAACGGCGCGTCCGAACATTCGCGACAGCCTGCGCTCAAACGGACATTGATCAACCGATAGGCTGTGAACAGCGCCAAGTTGCTGCCCCATTGACGGCCACGCTTTGAGCAAATCCGCTCCAGACAGATCAGCCGCCGGTACTCCCGGAATTGCCGTTATCACCAAGCATGCACCCTCCTGTTCCTCCTGCCAGTTGATCACCTCGGGGCAAGCCACACCTCGACCTTTGAGCCAAATGAGGCGGTCACGCTCTCCAGCGAGCTCACCGCGGCGGGAAGCAGGTGCGATTTTCGCGAAGGCATGCCCGTCACCACGTCGAAAAACAAAATCACCAGATTCTCCGCCTCTGACAGGCAACCAGTCAGAATGCGATTCACCAAAAAAAATATTAGTTCGATTCAATGGAGGTTCCTTCAGTTTTCTGATGAAGCGCGGAGGTGGCTCAACCTGCGAAAAGAAACGAGTTGCTACGTAAGTCCGAGAACATGCTTTCCATGGTCTCTGAGCTCGCCTTTGGGACCGACATATCGGTAGAGAGTGACGCGCTCGATGCCGAGTTCCTTGCAGAGATCGGAAACTGAAGTATCGCGCTGGGCCATGGCGGCTTGCGCGAGACGCACCTGAGCTTTGGTGAGCGCGAATTTTCGTCCGCCCTTGCGACCGCGCGCTCTCGCGGAGGCGAGACCCGCCATGGTGCGCTCTCGGATCAGATCCCGCTCGAACTCGGCCAAGGTGGCGAAGATTCCGAACACCATGCGACCGGACGCAGTCGTGGTGTCGATCTGAGCGCCCTTTCCAGTCAGAACCCGCAGGCCGATCTTGCGGTCTGACAGCTCCTTCACCGTGTTGACCAGATGGGCAAGCGATCGTCCGAGGCGATCGAGCTTCCAGACCACCAGCACATCGCCGTCACGCAATGACTTGAGGCAGGCAGTCAAGCCAGGGCGATCATCACGACCGCCGGAAGCAAGATCATCATAGATATTGTCCCGTTTGTCAACGGCGATTGAAAACTGATACAGATTTTTTCGTGCCAGCGATTTAAAACTGATACACCGCCGTCGCTGAACACCGTCCGTGTTCAGCCAATTTCTGCAACATCGCTCCCCCTCATCATCCCGGCCTGTCGCTGGTGCTTCAGCCGATAGCTTTCCCCGGCAATCGGCACGATGTGCGCATGGTGCAGCAGCCGGTCGAGCAGGGCCGCGGTCAGCGTCGTATCCTGCGCGAAGGTCGTGTCCCATTGCCCGAACGGCAGGTTGCTGGTCACGATCAGGCTGCTGCGTTCATACAAGGCTGCGATCACCTGGAAGAACAGGTTTGCCTGTTCCCGGTTCATCGGCAAGTAACCTATCTCGTCGATGATCAAGAGCCGATATGCCTTGATCGCGCGGTGCATCACCGCCTTCAGATTGTTCTGGGTATGCGCCGTCGTCAACGCCAGCATCAGGTCGGCCGCAGTCGTGAAGCGCGTCTTGATGCCGGCTTGCGTCGCCTTGTAACCCAGTGCCATCGCCAGGGGCACTGTTGCAAAGTTAGCGATGAGGCAGCCTTTTGTCTTATTCAAAGGCCTTACATTTCAAAAACTCTGCTTACCAGGCGCATTTCGCCCAGGGGATCACCATAATAAAATGCTGAGGCCTGGCCTTTGCGTAGTGCACGCATCACCTCAATACCTTTGATGGTGGCGTAAGCCGTCTTCATGGATTTAAATCCCAGCGTGGCGCCGATTATCCGTTTCAGTTTGCCATGATCGCATTCAATCACGTTGTTCCGGTACTTAATCTGTCGGTGTTCAACGTCAGACGGGCACCGGCCTTCGCGTTTGAGCAGAGCAAGCGCGCGACCATAGGCGGGCGCTTTATCCGTGTTGATGAATCGCGGGATCTGCCACTTCTTCACGTTGTTGAGGATTTTACCCAGAAACCGGTATGCAGCTTTGCTGTTACGACGGGAGGAGAGATAAAAATCGACAGTGCGGCCCCGGCTGTCGACGGCCCGGTACAGATACGCCCAGCGGCCATTGACCTTCACGTAGGTTTCATCCATGTGCCACGGGCAAAGATCGGAAGGGTTACGCCAGTACCAGCGCAGCCGTTTTTCCATTTCAGGCGCATAACGCTGAACCCAGCGGTAAATCGTGGAGTGATCGACATTCACTCCGCGTTCAGCCAGCATCTCCTGCAGCTCACGGTAACTGATGCCGTATTTGCAGTACCAGCGTACGGCCCACAGAATGATGTCACGCTGAAAATGCCGGCCTTTGAATGGGTTCATGTGCAGCTCCATCAGCAAAAGGGGATGATAAGTTTATCACCACCGACTATTTGCAACAGTGCCGATAAAAATATATCATCATGAACAATAAAACTGTCTGCTTACATAAACAGTAATACAAGGGGTGTTATGAGCCATATTCAACGGGAAACGTCTTGCTCGAGGCCGCGATTAAATTCCAACCTGGATGCTGATTTATATGGGTATAGATGGGCTCGCGATAATGTCGGGCAATCAGGTGCGACAATCTATCGATTGTATGGGAAGCCCGATGCGCCAGAGTTGTTTCTGAAACATGGCAAAGGTAGCGTTGCCAATGATGTTACAGATGAGATGGTCAGACTAAACTGGCTGACGGCATTTATGCCTCTTCCGACCATCAAGCATTTTATCCGTACTCCTGATGATGCATGGTTACTCACCACTGCGATCCCCGGGAAAACAGCATTCCAGGTATTAGAAGAATATCCTGATTCAGGTGAAAATATTGTTGATGCGCTGGCAGCGTTCCTGCGCCGGTTGCATTCGATTCCTGTTTGTAATTGTCCTTTTAACAGCGATCGCGCATTTCGTCTCGCTCAGGCGCAATCACGAATGAATAACGGTTTGGTTGATGCGAGTGATTTTGATGACGAGCGTAATGGCTGGCCTGTTGAACAAGTCTGGAAAGAAATGCATAAGCTTTTGCCATTCTCACCGGATTCAGTCGTCACTCATGGTGATTTCTCACTTGATAACCTTATTTTTGACGAGGGGAAATTAATAGGTTGTATTGATGTTGGACGAGTCGGAATCGCAGACCGATACCAGGATCTTGCCATCCTATGGAACTGCCTCGGTGAGTTTTCTCCTTCATTACAGAAACGGCTTTTTCAAAAATATGGTATTGATAATCCTGATATGAATAAATTGCAGTTTCATTTGATGCTCGATGAGTTTTTCTAATCAGAATTGGTTAATTGGTTGTAACACTGGCAGAGCATTACGCTGACTTGACGGGACGGCGCTTCCCTACCCTCATGGCCGCCTCCCAGGAATCGACCCAGGTGCTTATCGTGGACATAATCCTTTACTCATAAATTTATCTTATTCCATTATTGTACCTGTCACGCAAAACTTGCAGAAAAGCCATAAACGCAGGAGAATCCTGTCGGCGGTGAGGATAATAAATATGGTAGCCGTCAAAATATGGACACCACTCGGTCAGAACAGCAATCAGCTTGCCGCTTTTGATATATCCATCTGCAACATACTCGGGAATATAGGCAATCCCCAGCCCGTCTAATGCTGCATCGAGCTGATGAATCGTGCTGTTCGCAATATATTGCCCTTTGACTTTCAGACTGAATTTCTGAGCATCTTTCTCGAATTCCCAGGCGTACAATCCACTCGTATCAGAATAGCGGACGTTAATGCAGTTGTGGTTCAAAAGATCCTGCGGCTTCCTGGGCTTAGCATAACGCTTAAAATGGCACTGTTGCAAAGTTAGCGATGAGGCAGCCTTTTGTCTTATTCAAAGGCCTTACATTTCAAAAACTCTGCTTACCAGGCGCATTTCGCCCAGGGGATCACCATAATAAAATGCTGAGGCCTGGCCTTTGCGTAGTGCACGCATCACCTCAATACCTTTGATGGTGGCGTAAGCCGTCTTCATGGATTTAAATCCCAGCGTGGCGCCGATTATCCGTTTCAGTTTGCCATGATCGCATTCAATCACGTTGTTCCGGTACTTAATCTGTCGGTGTTCAACGTCAGACGGGCACCGGCCTTCGCGTTTGAGCAGAGCAAGCGCGCGACCATAGGCGGGCGCTTTATCCGTGTTGATGAATCGCGGGATCTGCCACTTCTTCACGTTGTTGAGGATTTTACCCAGAAACCGGTATGCAGCTTTGCTGTTACGACGGGAGGAGAGATAAAAATCGACAGTGCGGCCCCGGCTGTCGACGGCCCGGTACAGATACGCCCAGCGGCCATTGACCTTCACGTAGGTTTCAT
This sequence comes from Corynebacterium crudilactis, assembly GCF_001643015.1. NCBI lineage: Bacteria > Bacillati > Actinomycetota > Actinomycetes > Mycobacteriales > Corynebacteriaceae > Corynebacterium > Corynebacterium crudilactis. The sequence continues at coordinate 122,977 of NZ_CP015623.1, read as the reverse complement.
CCATGTGCCACGGGCAAAGATCGGAAGGGTTACGCCAGTACCAGCGCAGCCGTTTTTCCATTTCAGGCGCATAACGCTGAACCCAGCGGTAAATCGTGGAGTGATCGACATTCACTCCGCGTTCAGCCAGCATCTCCTGCAGCTCACGGTAACTGATGCCGTATTTGCAGTACCAGCGTACGGCCCACAGAATGATGTCACGCTGAAAATGCCGGCCTTTGAATGGGTTCATGTGCAGCTCCATCAGCAAAAGGGGATGATAAGTTTATCACCACCGACTATTTGCAACAGTGCCGTTGATCGTGCTATGATCGACTGATGTCATCAGCGGTGGAGTGCAATGTCGTGCAATACGAATGGCGAAAAGCCGAGCTCATCGGTCAGCTTCTCAACCTTGGGGTTACCCCCGGCGGTGTGCTGCTGGTCCACAGCTCCTTCCGTAGCGTCCGGCCCCTCGAAGATGGGCCACTTGGACTGATCGAGGCCCTGCGTGCTGCGCTGGGTCCGGGAGGGACGCTCGTCATGCCCTCGTGGTCAGGTCTGGACGACGAGCCGTTCGATCCTGCCACGTCGCCCGTTACACCGGACCTTGGAGTTGTCTCTGACACATTCTGGCGCCTGCCAAATGTAAAGCGCAGCGCCCATCCATTTGCCTTTGCGGCAGCGGGGCCACAGGCAGAGCAGATCATCTCTGATCCATTGCCCCTGCCACCTCACTCGCCTGCAAGCCCGGTCGCCCGTGTCCATGAACTCGATGGGCAGGTACTTCTCCTCGGCGTGGGACACGATGCCAACACGACGCTGCATCTTGCCGAGTTGATGGCAAAGGTTCCCTATGGGGTGCCGAGACACTGCACCATTCTTCAGGATGGCAAGTTGGTACGCGTCGATTATCTCGAGAATGACCACTGCTGTGAGCGCTTTGCCTTGGCGGACAGGTGGCTCAAGGAGAAGAGCCTTCAGAAGGAAGGTCCAGTCGGTCATGCCTTTGCTCGGTTGATCCGCTCCCGCGACATTGTGGCGACAGCCCTGGGTCAACTGGGCCGAGATCCGTTGATCTTCCTGCATCCGCCAGAGGCGGGATGCGAAGAATGCGATGCCGCTCGCCAGTCGATTGGCTGAGCTCATGAGCGGAGAACGAGATGACGTTGGAGGGGCAAGGTCGCGCTGATTGCTGGGGCAACACGTGGAGCGGATCGGGGATTGTCTTTCTTCAGCTCGCTGATGATATGCTGACGCTCAATGCCGTTTGGCCTCCGACTAACGAAAATCCCGCATTTGGACGGCTGATCCGATTGGCACGGCGGACGGCGAATGGCGGAGCAGACGCTCGTCCGGGGGCAATGAGATATGAAAAAGCCTGAACTCACCGCGACGTCTGTCGAGAAGTTTCTGATCGAAAAGTTCGACAGCGTCTCCGACCTGATGCAGCTCTCGGAGGGCGAAGAATCTCGTGCTTTCAGCTTCGATGTAGGAGGGCGTGGATATGTCCTGCGGGTAAATAGCTGCGCCGATGGTTTCTACAAAGATCGTTATGTTTATCGGCACTTTGCATCGGCCGCGCTCCCGATTCCGGAAGTGCTTGACATTGGGGAATTCAGCGAGAGCCTGACCTATTGCATCTCCCGCCGTGCACAGGGTGTCACGTTGCAAGACCTGCCTGAAACCGAACTGCCCGCTGTTCTGCAGCCGGTCGCGGAGGCCATGGATGCGATCGCTGCGGCCGATCTTAGCCAGACGAGCGGGTTCGGCCCATTCGGACCGCAAGGAATCGGTCAATACACTACATGGCGTGATTTCATATGCGCGATTGCTGATCCCCATGTGTATCACTGGCAAACTGTGATGGACGACACCGTCAGTGCGTCCGTCGCGCAGGCTCTCGATGAGCTGATGCTTTGGGCCGAGGACTGCCCCGAAGTCCGGCACCTCGTGCACGCGGATTTCGGCTCCAACAATGTCCTGACGGACAATGGCCGCATAACAGCGGTCATTGACTGGAGCGAGGCGATGTTCGGGGATTCCCAATACGAGGTCGCCAACATCTTCTTCTGGAGGCCGTGGTTGGCTTGTATGGAGCAGCAGACGCGCTACTTCGAGCGGAGGCATCCGGAGCTTGCAGGATCGCCGCGGCTCCGGGCGTATATGCTCCGCATTGGTCTTGACCAACTCTATCAGAGCTTGGTTGACGGCAATTTCGATGATGCAGCTTGGGCGCAGGGTCGATGCGACGCAATCGTCCGATCCGGAGCCGGGACTGTCGGGCGTACACAAATCGCCCGCAGAAGCGCGGCCGTCTGGACCGATGGCTGTGTAGAAGTACTCGCCGATAGTGGAAACCGACGCCCCAGCACTCGTCCGAGGGCAAAGGAATAGAGTAGATGCCGACCGAACAAGAGCTGATTTCGAGAACGCCTCAGCCAGCAACTCGCGCGAGCCTAGCAAGGCAAATGCGAGAGAACGGCCTTACGCTTGGTGGCACAGTTCTCGTCCACAGTTCGCTAAGCTCGCTCGGCTGGGTCGCGGGAGGGCCGGTCGCAGTGATTCAGGCCCTTCTGGATTGTGTTGGTCCCCAGGGCACGATTGTCATGCCCACGCACTCGGGTGATCTGACTGATCCCGCAGATTGGAGATCGCCGCCCGTGCCTGCCGATTGGGTGCAGATCTTGCGCAACGAGATGCCGGCATACGATCCGCAAACCACACCAACTCGGAACATGGGTGCAGTGGCTGAATTGTTCCGGGCGTGTCGCAAACACTTTTGGAGGCAGCTATCACCCAGCCAAGGCCGGTATTTTCATGCTTTGTTAACCTTTTGCAGTCCGAAGAGGCGCGCAAGCAAATCATTCTGGTCATTGACGGTCCAGCCGCCTGAAAAGCCAAAGCCCTTCCGCAGCCACAGCATCGCCTCGAAACCCGCGATGGTTCGCCGCGCCGTGTTAAAGGATTGGAAACCGCCGATCTTCGGCATGTTCTTCTTCACCCGGAAATGGTCGCTCTCAATCCCCTGCTGGAGATGTTTGGTCACATAATGCACGGGATCGGGATGGAGAAGCCCATCATCAACCGACGTTTTGATCGTTGACGGGAAGGTGTTGGCCCCGTCCGTCCCAATCCTGTTCGGCGACAACAAGGGTTCATCTTTAAGCATCTTTCGGAAGAACCGCTTGGCAGCGTCGAGATCGCGCTTAGCGGTCAGCAGGAAATCCACCGGATTGCCATGCTTATCGATGGCTCGGTACAGATAGCGCCATTTGCCGCGGATCTTGACATAGGTCTCATCAATCCGGACCGAGCCGCAATGGGGTCGACGAAACTGCCGCAGCCGTTTCTCGATGACAGGTGCATAAGCCAATACCCAGCGGTTGATCGTGCTATGATCGACCTCGAAGCCCCGCTCGCGAAACATCTCTTCCAAGTCACGATAGCTGAGCGGGTAGCGCAAGTACCAGGCAACCGCCTGTACAATCAGCCAGGCCTCGAAATGCCTGCCCTTGAAATCATCCTTCGACTGGCGCTTCAGCTTTTCGGCAATGGTATTCAAAATCATCGGCTCGCTCCGCAATATCAGGAGCGGCAACTTCTCTCCCCATGGTCAACATCGAGTTAACCTGAAGAATTTGCGACAAGGCCATGCGTTCCGCTCCGGAGATGTCTGGCTTACTAGGTCCCGGCGCTATGGCGATCTGAAACACGCACTCGTTCCGGCACAATCCATCGCGGAAGGCGGTCGTCTCGCTGTGCCATTGCGGCCGGAGGAATGGCTGGCAGACCGGCAAGCTCGCCTCGACATGCGGTTGCGCGAGCTTGGCCGTGCCGCTCGCGCAGGCACGATCCCGGGCGGGTCGATTGAAAACGGCGTTCTGCATATCGAGAAACTCGAAGCCGCCGCGCCGACAGGCGCCGAAGATCTGGTGCTCGATCTCTACAAGCAGATCCCGCCCACGCGCATCACCGATCTCCTGCTGGAGGTGGATGCGGCGACCGGCTTCACCGAAGCGTTCACCCATCTGCGCACAGGAGCACCCTGCGCTGACCGGATCGGGCTAATGAACGTTATCTTGGCGGAAGGGATCAACCTCGGCTTGCGCAAAATGGCGGATGCGACAAACACCCACACCTTCTGGGAATTGATCCGCATTGGACGGTGGCATGTCGAGGGCGAAGCCTATGACCGGGCGCTGGCCATGGTGGTCGAGGCACAGGCAGCGTTACCCATGGCCCGGTTCTGGGGCATGGGCACGTCGGCTTCGAGCGACGGACAGTTCTTCGTCGCTACAGAGCAAGGTGAGGCCATGAACCTGGTCAACGCGAAATATGGCAATACCCCGGGCCTGAAAGCCTATAGCCACGTCTCCGACCAATATGCGCCGTTCGCAACCCAGGTGATTCCTGCAACGGCAAGCGAAGCGCCTTACATCCTCGATGGCCTGCTGATGAACGATGCTGGACGCCATATCCGCGAGCAGTTCACCGACACGGGCGGCTTCACCGATCACGTCTTTGCCGCATGTGCCATTCTCGGCTACCGGTTCGCTCCGCGCATCCGCGACCTGCCATCCAAACGGCTCTACGCGTTCAATCCGTCGGCCGCCCCGGCGCACCTGCGAGCGTTGATCGGCGGAAAGGTCAACCAAGCCATGATCGAGCGCAATTGGCCCGACATCCTGCGCATCGCCGCCACCATTGCTGCCGGGACCGTCGCGCCAAGCCAGATTCTGCGGAAACTCGCCTCCTATCCGCGGCAGAACGAGCTCGCGACAGCCCTGCGGGAAGTCGGTCGCGTCGAGCGCACCCTGTTCATGATCGACTGGATTCTGGATGCCGAACTCCAACGGCGTGCCCAGATCGGGCTCAACAAAGGCGAAGCTCATCATGCGCTGAAGCGGGCAATCAGCTTCCACCGCCGCGGTGAAATCCGCGACCGTTCCGCCGAAGGCCAGCATTACCGCATCGCCGGCATGAATCTGCTCGCCGCCATCATCATCTTCTGGAACACCATGAAGCTCGGCGAGGTCGTTGCAAACCAGAAACGCGATGGAAAGCTGCTATCGCCCGATCTCTTGGCCCATGTTTCGCCGCTCGGATGGGAACACATCAATCTCACCGGAGAATATCGCTGGCCAAAGCCTTAGCGTAGGATTCCGCCCCCTCCCGCAAACGACCCCAACTACCCAAAGGTGGGTTTTCTCTCCGGGCATCAGTGAACACCCCACCTTTAACGTGTTTTTCATGAAAACACGCCTCCTGCCTGCAGTCCTAGCCACCACCCTCGCACTCACCACCCTCACCCCAACTGCTAACACCGCCGAACTCACCCCAGACGACATTCGCGGCACCACACCTGTAGCAACCCTCGAAGCAAACCCCCACAACACCGACACCCAACCACCAGTCTGGCGCGACACCATTCAAACAGCCCAGATAGCCGGCAAAAACGTCGAAGAAATCTGGGCATACTCCCCCTCCATGGCACGATCCATCCCCCTCGTCGTCATCCACGCAGACAACACCACAGGCCCACGCCCCATCATCTACCTCCTCAACGGCGGAGACGGAGGCGAAAACGAAGGCAACTGGGTCATGCAAACCGACGTAATCGACTTCTACCGCGACAAAAACATCAACGTCGTCATCCCCATGGAAGGCAAATACTCCTACTACGTGGACTGGATAGAAGAACCCTCCGAACTCGGCGGAAAACAACTCTGGGAAACCTTTCTCACCAAAGAACTCCCCCAACCCATCGAAAACTACCTCAACACCAACGGCCAACGCGCCATTGCAGGCATGTCCATGTCCGCCACAGCCTCCCTACTCTTCCCCTCACGCCACCCAGGATTCTACGACGCTGCAGCCTCCTACTCCGGATGCGCCCAAACCTCAGACCCCGCAGGAAACATGGCAGCCAACCTCACACTCCTCAACGGCGGACTCAACATAGACACCACCCTGATCTGGGGATCACGAGGCAGCGAACGCAACCGCGAAAACGACGCCTACATCAACGCCGAAAACCTCAAAGGCACAGAACTCTACATCTCTAACGGCACCGGCATCCCAGGCGACCTCGACATGCCCACCAACCAACGTTTTCGCAACATGACCCCCGAACAACTCGCCACAGAAATGGCCGACATCCACCTCGGCGGAGCCGCCATTGAAGCAGCCACCAACGCCTGCACCCACAACCTCAAAACCCACATGGACACCCTACAAATCCCCGTGGACTGGAACCTCCGGCCTGTCGGAACCCACTCATGGGCCTGGTGGCAACAAGACCTACGCGACTCCTGGCCAACATTTGAACGCGCATTCAACCAATAAAAACCCACCTTTTCGTACCGGGTGGGTGCTGGCATTGTCGTTAATCGACAGTTTGTGAACACCCGTGGGTTAGTGTTGTGCGCGCTTTGAAAAAAGTGTTTTAGGCAGGGATTGAGTTTTTGGCTGGTTGTTGAAAAACAGTTAAAAACCCGCCCTGCTAGTTGGCGTTTCCCAATTGTTTCAAAAGTCAATAGTGGGTACCCCCCAATAGGGGCATTTTTGGGCAAACGCTATGGTAGAGGCAATTTATTAGTTACCATGAAAATCGCTTGCAAACATGCAGCAACAGAAAAACACACTGAAACTGCATATCCGTCAACACAAACGCGTTGGGCAACACCTACATCACCGCCAGCCGCCAAACTCCCCAAAAGTTACCGGTACAGGCACCCTGTAGACCCCAACCAAGAAAGGGATCACAATGATCATCGCTTACGCCATCTGGCTCTTCGGCTCCCTCCCATTCATCGCGGAAGCCCTCCCAGACCTCGCCCCAATCTCCTCCATCATCAGCTCCTAAAGAAAGACTGCACACATGCACTTCATCGACGTATTCTTCGGCTTCTACGAACAGCTCCCAATCATCGGCTCCACTTTCGGACTCCTCGGCGGACTGACAGAAAAGATCTTCCACGCACTGTCTTCCTAAGACAGACCCCAAACCCCACACCTACTGCTCGGGTGTGGGGTTTTCTCATGCCCACTACCCTTGAAAAACATGAGCACAATCAACACTTGGACAGAACAACACCCCACACACTGTCCAAACAACCACCCCTGGAACCAGCCAGGAACCTACCTCCCCGGCTGGGACTCCTCCACAACCATCGGCCACAGAACCTGGACATGCACCACCTGCTGGGCAGTCATCCACGCAACACCAGGCCAAACACTCCTACAGCCACCCACCTAACCCACCTCCCACCCTCGGGCACCCTCCCACGACGGATTGACACACTACAAACACTCAATCCGAACCACTGGAAGGAACCACCCATGGGAACCCTGATCATCAACCCCAAGGCACCACTACTCAGAAACCACGACATCCTCCACAACCACGTCAAAGCCATCTACGGCTACACCATGATCGACGCCCACAACATCGTGGACATCCCCGCCGAAACCCCCTTCGACTACAACATGGTCGGCTACTACGCTATCTGCGGTCGATACGGCGTCACCGCCTCCATCGTTCTAGGCCTCGTGCGAGACGGAAAGCTCTACACCAAAACACTGGTGGAAGAATCAGACCCACACGAATACGTGGACGCCAGCCAAGCAGTCCTCAACGAACTATCCCCAACCACCAACGCACAAGCCCTAGCATGGCGTGAGCGCGTGCGAGAAGCGCTACGAAGCAGCAACAGCTAAAACAAATGCCCTCCCCCGAGCGCACAAGCACAAGGGGAGGGCATCACACCAGCTTTAAGCAGGTGGGGCCATGCGACTACGTGCCCACGCTTCTGCATCTTCGGTTTGCCTAGTTGACGCCGACAACGCATCAACAATGCCACGTTGCTGGCTGCCATCTAACCGATCCCAGTACGCCACGAGGGTCTCCACGATGTGCGCCTGAGCATCTTCACCACCGCTTAAACCAGCGCTTGCAGGATCAAAAAGACGAACTTTGTGAGCTACGAGAAAATCTTCAATCGGTTTCATAACCCCGAGTCTCCCACATATAAAGCCCCCTAGACGGTTCCACCTGTTAACCGCACATAATTGGCGAACAACAGCTCCTGGCGCTGGCGTTCGGTCGTTAATTTACGCGGTGCCCCAAACGCCTTATCCACCTCACGATCCAACACATCATGCGCTTTAATCAGATCCGGCGACATAGCCAGAGGATTGTAATGCTCAGCCAACGAGCGATCAGGATACAGTTCACGCGCTGCAAGAACTTTCGCGCCAGCATTGATGATTCGCTGTTTTTCTTTCTCGTCCAATGCTGGAACAGGGAAGGTATTCCAGGTGAGCGTGTTGGCAAAACGAAGGTCTGACTTCATGCGACCGCCGACAGTGCGTTGCCAAGTGATAAACATCGACGAGGAAATTAACGCGAACTGGAGACCGTCTTCATCTGGCGTGTTAAACACCAGGTTTGAACTGATGGTGTCTGCTTCATACCGTGCTGCAATGAAGTATCTGCGTGATTCACTCACCACACTAGGGATACACAAGTAAGGAACTTCGGGCTGGCGTCGCTCTGAGAATAAGTGCGGGGTAGAAGCTTGTTCCTGGGTGGCTTTCTTTTTGCTTTGCAACCTCATTTCACGGACAGCCTCGACTCGCTTTTTCAGTAACGATGATCGTCCCAAATCGGCTGGATCAAGGTCTTCTAGCCATAGGCACCAGCGATCTGTGTTGTGAAGGAATTCTCGTGCTCCACGGAAGGGGCGTACATATTTTGCTGCCACAGGGTCAGTAGTAACTTCTTCATAGTCCGCTGGTTCAACAATTAAATGCCCACCATCAGTTGGTTGAGATCCTTTAGTGACCTTGCCAAGTTGGGGGGACAGCACTGTGGAGCGTTTAGAAACCAGAAGATTTAACCCATCAATGAGATAAGAATTAATGCCCCTATCGACAGGCAGTTCCACGGGGTCTCCGTTTACCTTGGGGTAATCCCAGAGGCGTTGTTTCACACCACGATCACGGGTAAATCCAACGATGACACAGTGCACAGCCGCTTTTCCTGGCGCTTCGGAATCCCAAGAAAACGTCCGGTGAGCAAACTTAATCCTCCACCCCTCCCTGATCAGCGGGCCAAACAACGCAGGAACTGGCTGGCCTTGAGCAATAGAATTCGTCGTAACATAGGCAAACTCGCCCTGTCGCTGGGAAAGCAAAGTCATAGCTTGGGCGTGCCACCCAGTGACATAATCCAAGTACCCGTCGTAGTCTTCACCCCATACACGTTTCATATCCGCTGTTTGTTCAGAGGTTTTGGTGTACTGGCCGAGGAACGGTGGGTTTCCAAACACGTAGGTCTGTCCGTTGACTTTGGGAAATAGTGTTGGCCAGTCCATCTGTAGGGCGTTGCCGTGGTGGATGTGCGCGGTGATGGCGATGGGGAGACGTTCGGGGGCTAGACCCACCTGGTCTGCGAGTTCGCGGTTGGCTTGGTGGTCTACGAGAAACATTGCTGTTTCAGCGATTTTTGCTGGCCACCAGTTGATTTCAATGCCGTGAAACTGGCCGATACTGAGCTTTTGCTCCCACGTAATATCCAGGGCCATGCTGGCACTTCCCTCACGTTCACGGATAGCAACAATGATTGCTGTCTCGATTTTTCGGAGTTCGCGGTAGGCGACGATAAGGAAGTTTCCGCTACCGCAAGCTCCGTCAATGTAAAGGTTGGTGGCTAGACTATCGCGGAATGCGCGGAGGTCTTCTAGCTGCTTCTTTGTGGTTCCTGTTGTCCTGGCGATTAGTTTAGTGGCTTGTTCACGTAGTTCGTCAAGAAACAGTGGTTCGATGGTTTTGAGGATGTTTTTCTCAGAGGTGTAGTGTTCGCCGTCGTTGCGACGTGCCTCCTTGGATTTCACCAGTTGGAAAAGGCTTCCAAAAATTGCTGGGGAAATGTCTGTCCACCGGAATCTGCAGGCATCTAGCAGGGCGTTTCGCATGTCTGGGCTGAAAAATGTGGTGGTTCGCATTTCCCCCGCACGGTCGAACAGTGCGCCGTTGACGTAGGGGAATGAGGCCATGGATTCAGGTACTCGCCTACGTCGGTGTTCTGGTGTGTTGAGTACGTCGAAGAGTGCGTCGAGTTGGCTTCCCAGGTTTTCACTGGTGGTGTTTTCCAGCACAAAACGATAAAAAGTGTCACTTTCCCAGAGGCCTGCATCATCTCCAAATAGGAGAAACAGCAAGCGTGTGAGGAAAATTGAGGTGCGTTGCACGTCCTCGTCTTCGTCCTCCGGATTGGTGGGCGCGGCGTCGGACACTTCTTCGTCAACATCACCCGCCATCGCGGTAAACAGCGCAGCCATAATTTTCGACGCTTTCAGGGAGGCAATTTCTTCCTCCCTTCGAGTCATGGAATCGTCATGGCCAGCCAAAAACCTCAACTGGTCGAGGTGATCTGTCACCTCTGCCAGTGGAAATAGCACGTCGAAGCGTTGCTCCGGGTCGCCTAGGCGAAGCAGCCGGAAGTGCTCAAAATCGCTGGCAAGAATGTATCGGGGCTGTTCAACATCGGATACGCTGCCACCCTGCAGGTAATCCCTGGCCTGATCTACGGCGATTTGTAGATCAACACCTGGTTTTTTCGCCTCACCGATGACCACACCAGGCCAAAACAAGTCGATGTAGCCGGTGTTTCCCGTGGATCCACGTTTGGCGTCTTGTTCAAACAGATCCATTCGGGCGGCGCTGATCCCGAAGCAGTCTAAAAAGTCAGCCCAGAATGATTGGGCGTACTTCTTTTCGATGGCTCCTTCGTCTGCAGCTTTCCAACTATTGAGGCGGGAGCGCCAGTGATGTTTGAATTGATCAAGGTTGTGGCGTATTTCGGAGCGATCTAAACGCTGGGACGTAAACGAGGTCATTGGGTGAGTTTAACTAGCCCACCAGTTTTTATTAGACTTACTACCCCCGTCTTACCTGCGGTTTTACACCCGAACTCCACTTTTAAACCCACACGTAAAACCTCACCGCCACCAACGTCCGAGCACCGATTTTTGAAGACAGTAAAGATATACATGCACGATGCGACCAGGCCCCACTGGTACGCTAGATAGAAACTAAAAATTATGAAGCCCGGCACTGCGGCAAACAGTCCGGGCGGCGACCCCAACGTTAATAGGACGTGAGGATTTATGGATAAGTCTATCCCAAACCCCGATAATTCGGGAACCCCAGAACACATTCTGGCAATTGAGTCACGTCTAGCCGAAATTGAATCCGGATTTTTCCGCGAATACAGCTACACTTCTCGCACACTGATCCAGGCAACATTCCCACACTCCGCAAGATCCGGAAACAGTGTCAGCTTGGTCAACGGTGATGTTTGCACCAAAATGTTCGCCCCCGACTTCCTGCCCTACGGGGTCTACCCGCGCCTCATCATGTGCTGGATCACCCGCGAAGCAATCATTCGCAGAAATCTTCCACTCGATGAAGCCCGTGTCATCCCACTGGGCGATTCACTGGCCCAATTCCTCCGTGAGGTGGGTGTAAAAGATGCCTCCGGTGGGCCAACTGGAAGTATCACCGGCGTCCGGAAGCAGCTTATTGCACTCACCCAGACTGTTATTAGTGTGGAGATGACAGGCACCACAGACGCCGAGGACATGCCCCGCTCTTTCCGCACAATCCGCAACACCCTTCTCGCAGATGACGCCCACTACTGGTGGGATAAACAGGAGCCTACCGAGCCGTTCGCGGAACTTGAGATTACCCTTTCGAGGCGTTTCTACACTGATCTGGTGGACGCTGCAGTGCCCCTGAGTAACCGGATTGTCGCGCATGTAAAACGCAGTCCGCTGTGTTTCGATCTCTACGCTTGGGCGTCATATCGGATTAACTATCTCAAGCATCCAACGATCGTCACGTGGGATCAGCTGCGGGGTCAGCTTGGGGCAAACTACCCAGACACTGTGCGCGGGAAGCTGGATTTTAAAAAGAAAATTGCTAGGGCATTGGATCGCATTCTGGAAGCATGGCCCGAGGCCACCATCAGCGTGACCAAATACGGCTTGCGACTTGATCCTGGGGAGCCATCTGTTCCAAGGAAAATTGGGAACAGACTCCTAAATAAGCCCACCGATGATGAAGCACCCTTCTAAACACTCCCCCTCTTTTTACTCCCTGCCAAACGGCGGGGAGCTTTTTCGTGTCCAAAACCGGTACGAATAAACGGTCTCATTTCCACGAATAAACGGTCTCACGGGTACGAATAAACGGTCTCATTTCCACGAATAAACGGTCTCACGGGTACGAATAAACGGTCTCATTTCCACGAATAAACGGTCTCACGACTTTCGGCCTTTCAGCAGGTTAAAGCGCGTTTCTACGAAACACCCTATATAGAGCCTTTAGTTAACCTCTACAACCTTTAATTTTACCGCTATGCAACAAGCATTTTTAACGCACACAAATCACATCAAACACACCAATCAACCACGAAAAAACGCATCGACAAGAATCTCCACCACACACAAACCACCGACATAGACACAACCCCACCGTTCCCCATCGCGTCCCTTTCGGGCAGGAATGAACACCCACAAAGTAAGGTGTATTACATAACACGTAATACACCCACCCTCGGCAGTTGAAAGGCCCGCCCACTTTGCACACACCCTCCATCCCACGGCGCACCCTCGCTGCCACCATCGCACTCGCAACCGGCATTTCCCTAGCCGCCTGCGGCACCAACTCCACCGAGGAAACAGCACCCACAGAAACCACCACCAGCGAAGCTGCACCAAAGCGTGCATCATTGGTTAATCCGCCAAGCTGGCAAAGTTCAAAGGAAATTCCTCTCATGGCGGAGCAGGGATGTTCACCTGGTTATGAGGTGTTTGCGGAGGATACCGTCAACTACTTCACTGAAACTCATGATGGTGATTATGAAGGGTTCGACATTGCTTTTCAGGAAGGCCCCACTTCCCCACGTGGGCACAAAACCTGCGAGATAACAGTGACCGGCTTGGGGATCTCTGGAACAAACGGTGGAGACCTCAACAACGCCACAATCCTCGTGGAAGCGCTACCTGGTGAGCTAAATCTGCAAGACAAGAGGATTTCGAGCGACGCATTCTTTGCGCAGCGAACCATGGAAACTAATGGGGACATTTCGCCTTTGGCTGGCGTTTCTGATCTTGTTGATGATGCGATGCAGTATGCAAACACAAACGACATGACAGAAAACTCCCAAATCATTTTGAAGAGTCCCACTGTCGTCATGGAGCTGAGCAATCCTGCGGAAACATCGGCACTGTCCATACATATTCCACTGAAATCTTATCAAGACGATTCAGACATGGAGACCCTGGATAATACTGCAGATGCAGGTGGTTTTGCCGTGGTCACCACCGACGACGAACAAAGAACCGACACGGAACGCAGTGCAGCGGAAGCTCTCGCCTACGTGTTTTCAATTGGACTGGCACGGTCTGGCTTTGACTCAAAAGCTGACTTCGAAATCTATAGCAAGCCTAGGCCATAAGTTAAACCCCCAAGACCATCATCGTCTTGGGGGTTTAACTCTGGGAAGATAATTAGCGAAGCAACAGCTCAGTTGCGTGCTGTGCGCCACGAACAGCTTCAAAAGAGTTGAAGACGCCAGGCAAAGATTCAAGACATTCAGCAACGTAATCTGGGTGGCACACAATCACAGAACCCGCCCAACAGCCGTTCAAATCATGAAGGCTGACTCGACCCCATTTCCTATCTATTTTCAGGCCGTGGGCGACCATGAGGATCGTTGGGGCCTGGGTTCCAGGCATACCCAGCTTTTCCGCCAGGATGTTAGCACTGTGAATAACCATGGACGGCAACAAACTTTCGAAGCTTTCGCCATGGGCTAATTCCAGCTCTGAATCCACCAACATCGCGTTTACCATTAGCTGTACCTGCATGTTGCTGATGGAAGCTTCACGCCATTCATGCTCCTCCATGGTGTTGTTTGGGAGGGTCTTGGCGAGTTCAAAAGTATCACTGTTATGAACAAGGTGGCCGTAAATCTCACGAACAGTGGTGAATCCTTTCAACAGATCAATATCGCTTTGTTCATCAAAGACGGCACCTGTTCCAACAGCCTCACGATCTTGCAGGTCAGCGACCGCAACCGCGACAACACCACCTGGGCCAACAACGATGTTGGTGAATACTCCCAGCCCGTCGTTGATTTCCCACTCTGGTTGTAGAGACTCCAACTGGCTCTGCACCTCTGAACGCACTTGACTGTAAGCAGCTGGATCGGTGTTGCAAAGGAGCAGGCGTGAGGACAGATCCTCATGGTCATGCCTAACGACACGTGTGTACAGTGCCGACGCGGAATTCCAGCCAGCTAATGCACAACCGTGCTTAACCATGGGGACAAACCATGGAGAAATCTGCCACAACCACGCAAGTGTGAAACCTATAAAAGGCGACAAGAATACTGCAGGAGACCCGCCAGCCATCAGAATTCCAGTGGAAACACCTGTAGCTATCGGTGACAACCACACAGCGGGATAGCTATGTACTGCGAATTTTCGAACGGGGTGATCCGAATAGAAGAGTGGTTCACCGTTGGCTAGAAAAATTCCACTTAAATATGACGCGACAAAAAGTACAAACAGTAATACATGGACGTTGAAAGTCAAGAACCCGACCAGCACAGGAAGGACTATCATCGCAGCCAAAATAGCGTACTTCCACTTCTTGGGAAGAAAACGAATGGCGCGTGGCTTGGTGGCACACCGAAGCTTCTCAAGAAGGCTTAAAGAACGGTCATAGGAAGTCTGGGTGGCGTCTAACAATCGTGGTGTAGTCATACAGGCACACTAACTCCCCAGTGTTCACCAATGCCCGAGCCTTAACCACCCACCGCCGTATAGGTCGCTTCATCCACCAGCCACCCATCCTCCACTTTCACCACCACCAACTCCGCATCCTGCACCCGCGCAGGCAGTTTGCGGCCACTAGCGGTGACAGGGGTTTGGGTGGAACGAATGTGGCGAACAACGGAGGTTTCTTCTGGGCCAACAGGGGTGGGTTTCACCATCACCTCCACAAAAGAATCCACCACCAACACCGGATCATCATCAGAAGTCTTCTGATTCCACCAACCCCTAATCCGCGCAACGCCCTCATTACCCACCGGGGCATGATCTTGCTGATAACGCTGTGTCGCCAGTGGAAAACCTCGCTCAGACGCTGCCTGCGGATTAAACACATCACCAGGAATAAACGTCGTAGATAGGAGAACGAAATTGTAGGCAACATCAGTCGGATCAGCCCTATTTACCGACGTGTTCTCCACATTCGGCAAGCTCTCCACATCGGTGTACTTATCTTGCGGGCGTTCCGTAGTCGTTGACGGCACCACCGTCTCCACCGGCGTTTCCTGAACCTCCTCCCCATCAGAAGAACACCCCACCAACACCACAGAAGCCACCACAACACCCACAGCAATCCTTGAAAAAACCTTCATCACTCCGACTCCCCTACATCAACATCAACATCAACGTCTGAACCTGCACTTGTATCTGCATCTTTATCCTCGCCACCACTGACACCACCCGACACATTCACACTCGCACCCAAATCCGTATACGACTCAGCAAGCGCCAAAATCGTATCCGAATACGACTTCGGCGTAGAACCATTAATATCCGCCACACCAGCACCAATACCACCCGCACCCTGAATCGCTCCGGGGCCTGCGAGGTAGGCTCCCAATGTGAGCGCTGTAATGTCACCGGTGACAGAACCGTCGTCAATCCAGCCTTGGATTATGTCGGCGTTTGCGCAGTTGTAGCGGGCTTGTGCCATCGTTGCGTCGGCAACGGAGTTGGGGTCACCACCACCGGCTGGGCCGGTCGGTTGTCCCTGATCGTCAACTGCGTAGCCGTAGGCTGCCCACGTTTCAGCGAGGAACTGGGTGCGTCCACCAACCATTTGGCCACCGCCCACGTCGCGGTACTCGTGCGCCTGGAAGCCACCTTCGTGATAGGACTGTGCTGCCAGCACTGGCGCGGTCATTGCCTCGCATTCCATGGCTCCAATTTCCAACCATTTCACGTACTCGGCGGGTACTGATCCGACATCTAGTGCGGCACCTGGTGATGCGGTTCCTGAACGTGGGTGAGCGCCGACCGCGCACGGTTCGATGTCTTCAAACACGCTGGGCAGGGTCGCGCCTTTCTGAGCTCCCCGTGTGTTCCACAAAATGGCGACAGAATCTGTGGAAATGGATTCCCACTTCGCCAGCTCTACTTGTAGGGATTTACGCTCCGGATAAACCTCAACTAGAACATCGGCTGCAGGTTTGGTGAGCCAAGAATCATCGTCGCCGTAAGTCTCTTTCAAAGCGCGGTAGAAGTCACCTGAAACGATCTTGGGGTCAAGAAGGCGTGAACGAGGCTTACTGCGACGTGGGGCCTCCGCGAAGATACCGACCCTGTTGGGATCATCAAGACCAGATAGGGACACAAAGTTGGATTGTTGGCCTGCCAGCATCGCTGCCAGCACTGCAGCACGAGGCTGTTGCTCCTCCGGTAGGCGTGATTCCTTCACAGAAGAGATGATGCCCTTGACGTTGGATTGTTGCTCGACGTTGAGCTGCATACTCAACTGTTCCGTGGTGGCTGTGTAGGGTGCCAAGCCTGGCAAGTCGGATTTGGCGGTAGCTGAATTGGCGGCTGCAGCTGCCGTAGATGTTCCGCCAGTAGTAGTTGAGGTGCCCACACTGCGTGCGCCTCCCACAGAGGCGTACACAGTCGCATCCGTGGGGTAACCACCACCATCGGTGACTGTAACGTGCACGTGGTCGTAGTGGTTTTGAGTGTCGCTTCCGCGATCCTCCATGGGCTGCCACTGGTCAAGCGGATTGCCCTGATACCACGACGCTTGCTTCCAAATCATGTACTCGATACCAAATTCTGCAGCGTTTTCCTGCAGGAATCGTGCCACGGCGTCACCTACAGCGGCTCCCTCTGGGGTGCTGTAGTTGTCGATCATGACATCGACTGCACGACCCGAAGGGTGATCCGGGTAGGGATCGTTGGGACGCCAGCCACCAATGGTGGTGATTTCGGGGAATTGGTTGTGGACGTTGCGCAAGATTCGCACCGACTCGACCTGTAGACCCTGTTCGTTTCCGCCGTCAAAGCCAGGTAGAGACTGGCCTGCGCCGGTGCTAGTTCCGGAAGTGTTGGGGACTTGCAGGAAGGTTCCTTCCGGTGCTGGTTGGAGGCTTTGTAGTTCACTCAATTTCTGGGTACATGCTGGCCACGCACCCCAGCCTTGTTCGCGTAGTACGCGGTTGGCGACTTCCATTTGTTCTTCACGGCCTGCTTGGGAGGCTTTCGGCGCGAACTCGGTTCCGCCGAACGCTGCCCAGGTTTGATCGGTGAACTGCAGACCACCTGAGAATCCGTTGCCGGTATCAATCGCCCAGTTTCCACCTGATTCGCACTGCGCCAGTTTTTCCCAATCAGCTGCGGTGACAGTGCCACCACCGGATTGTGCAGTGGTGATGACATCAGCTGCGAGGGCGATCTGCCCCATGTCACCGGCGTTGATGCTTGCGGCATTGGTGGACACCGTGGAGTCATCTGTGGCATCAGCTGCGCTGGTTGCGGCTGCGAATTTTCCAGAGTTTAGCCACGGCACAGGATCTACACCGCCACCAATACCCCACCCACCTGGATACACACCAAAGTGCAGGTGAGCACCCGTGGATGTACCGGCATTTCCAATGTTTCCGATGTGTTGGCCACCTTTTACGGTGTCACCTGTTGAGACAAAGACGTTGCCGTCCTCCATGTGGCCATAAAGGCTTTCCACCTGTTCACCATCGACGTTGTGCATGATGCGAATCCAGTTTCCGTAGCCATCTGCGGGGCCAGCTGCAGTGACCACACCATCAGCAACCGAGTAAATCGGTGCTCCGTAGGTTTCAGCACCAGCAACACCAACAAAGTCCACACCATCATGCAGTGTTCCCCACCGTGGGCCAAAGCCAGAGGAAATATCTGATTGTGCTTCATCCACCGGCATACCCAACGGGCCTTGACCAGCGGTGGCACCACCAGTTGATGGTGTTGCTCCACCTGTTCCAGCGCTTGCAACCACACGTGGCGTCGCCGTACCAACGTCAACGCAACTACCGTTTTCGAAAACCATGTCGTTTGCGCCTTTAAGGCCAGCAAGCACACCGACCAAAACGACCAGGAGAAAAGCCACCAGTGCGACAACGACGATGACAGCAACAGTTGGGATGCTGGCAATAAGAATCTTCTTTTTTACCAGCCCAATGGCTATTTTCTTGGCATTTTCAGCAAGCGGATCTTTACGGGGCGAGCGTTGTTGTGTGCGATCACCCATTTAGTTAACCTCCGGTAGGGCGTCATCCCGACCGGCTTCACGAACATCGGAAACCAAGAACTGGCCACTGCCACCTTCCAACGTGACGATGTAGGTTTTTTCCTCCGGCTCAGTCACATTGGCTTCGATGTCTGCAGCTGTTGCAAACAACGGCAAAACCCACCGTGTGAGCGTTACTTTGGCCACCGCCTTATCCCCATCGACGTTGACTTCAACAGGGGTGGGAAACTCCACACAGCACGTCTTCACAGACTGATTCCACGTCCATGACCACATGGAATCAGCGGAAATCCTCATGTCACGACGAAAATCTGCGGTAGCCCACGAATCCCACGAATCAAACCACGCCTGCTTGGGGTCAAAATTGGAGGGGGAAAACTGCACCCACATCTCAAGGAAAGTCTGTGCCGTAGCCCCTGCAGCGTCTTCGCCTAGTTCTTCTGGGATTTCTGGCGCCATCCGAACCGTGGGCATTGGTGCGGGGCCAGTACTGGTCGTAGACGTGGCAGAAGTCGAAGACTGCGACGCCGCCGATGTTGTTTCCCCCGGTTCAGGTTCCTCACTTCGTGAGCATCCAGCCACAAGTAGCGCTGCCCCCAACAGCGTTACCCAAATTTTCGTTCCAACCCGTGCGGCCATGCGATGCTCCCTCGAACTTTTTAAATCGTTTGGGGAAGTATCGCAAGGCCGTGTGCACGAACTTGTTAAATCACATCTGGAACCAGCCAGATTCCTTTAATCAGCACCCACACAGCGACAACGAAAAGCGAAAACAGAATCGCCAACCACCAGCCAAATCGGAGATAGATTTGTCGTCCGCTTTCAAAAGCGAGGTAGCCACACAGCACTGATTGCCCCACATTAACCACCGCTGCCACCCACCCTTCAACAGGAGCCAACAATGTCGCTGCCAGTATGTATCCTGCGAAGACCAGGCGTGTGATGGGGCGGATTCTGGTTAGACGCCCGCGAATTTTCTCGACGGCCATCACACCAGCTTCCCCACAAGAATGAAAATGGTTGTCACCGCGATAAACGCCAAGAAAATATATAGCGCTGTCATCTCACCCACACCCTCCAAGCGGGAGCGAATACCACCAGGATCAACTATTGTTTGCCCCATACGCTGCCACCGCGTGGATTCTTCCCTACGGCGAAGGCGTTCATCATCTGCTTGGCGTGTAACCGCGTTGTTGAGTTCTTTGCGTAGCTCCCTCAATGCCTCCGGCGTTAACACCATGCTCACCTCACCCACTTCATCTGGGGTGGTGGCCACCATCGTGATCTGCACATTGGTGGAGTCCTCTTCATCCACCTCCACGTACAACTGATCGGTGTAGACCACCCAATCAGGGCCGTCCTGCTCCACGAAGTTGCCAACCTCTGGGGTTGTCTCCACGTCAACAACATCATTGGTGGGTTCAACCATGCCAGACGGCTGGGTTGGCTCTGGTGCTATGCGCCCCAAATCTACGGTGGGGATTTTCTCGCTATCGGTCATGGCCTAGTCTTTCTTCTCGGTGGGTTTGCGCACAGGCTTTCGTGCTGGTTTCCGCGCTGGCTTCTGATCAGGGTTTCGCTTGTTGGCGCGCTCCTTGTCACCCTGTGCAGCGGCCTCCCTCTTCTTAACGGTTTCCGCTAGACGTGAAGCTCGCTGATCGGCGCTTTCATACTTGCTATGCAGATCTACATCATTGAGGGAACCAAGATTTCTGCGGATTTTGAAACGCTCACGAGGGGTAAGAATGTCTCTTCCCTGCTCTTTGCGAATGCCGTTCTCCTTTTTAACTTCCTGCTGGTAGATGTCTTGTTCGGAGTGTGCACGTTCACGCTGAACACCATCTGGACGTTTAAAGGAACGGCCCACTGCAGCACCAGCATTGGTGACAGTCGTTCTGACACGGCTAGGCGTTTTGGTAGGTGTGTCAGAAGATGTCTCAGTCGTCGTCTTCTGTTGCTTTCCTTCAGCCTCCATGGCCTTCTGTTCCCTCCGGGAATCCGCACGACCACGCCTACGCTCATTAGCGTTTTGCAGTGGTCGTGTTGCAAATCCCGCTGCAGCCACACCCGCGCCACCAACGGCCAGGGCACCAGTGCCGGTCTTCTTCGCGGCTCCACCAACAACACGACCTGTTCCCGCAGCGCCACCCTTTATTGCGCCTGTGGCAAGGTTTCCAGCTGCTGTGCCAATCGCTGAACCTGAGATCACATTCGCCTTGCTGGTTACCTGCGAGGAATCGCCACCACCATCTGTTCCAACTGATGTGTACTGGTCGATGGCTCGGATGCCCTTCAAAATGGATCCAATGAGAACGACATTAATGAGAAGCTGAATTCCCGCATTCAAAGGACTTGCAGCAACAGTGGCCACGATGACAATCATCAACGCCACGGCCACTGAGTAGCAAACTCGAACAATAGCTGTTTGCATCACCGACATAACCCACTGGAAAGACTTTTCAACCGATGTGAACGCTGCCCCCAGCAAGCGGAATGGGCCGAGGAAAAACAGCATAAGCAGTCGTCCATGCCAGTATGTTGCTGCAGCTGACACCGCTGCAATTGCTAGTCCCACGGTGAAGATTGATAGGAGTGACACAAATGCCTGGGTGGCATGAGCACTTGATCCACCTGAGCCTCGGTAGGAGGACAGCATCAAATCGCTGTCGCTGGTGCCACGAAGCGTCAGATCGTTAGCAACCGCATGGTACGGCTCACAGCTAGTTAGCGCATCAAAATTGTCTACATCGTTGGCTTCCTCGTCATAATTTGATTCACGCAAACAAGCCTGAATGTCAGCACTTGGGCCACCCACCTGGGCGATCAAGTAGCTACGAATGTCACCGCATCCTTGGTAATTGTTGTAGCACGGCAACCCCAGCTCGTTTTTATCCGCTACGTTCCCACCCTCGGTTGGTTTCAAGTTCGGATCGTTGACTGGTGTAATAACATCCGCGCCTGCAGGGCCAAACTGGCCAAGCGCCCACGGATAGTAGGCCATTGATTCGGCAAGAATACAGCTCGCATAACGCAAACTCGTGTTGTCACCACCAGTTGGGTAGTTGCACATTCCGCTATCAGCCTGTGGAACATAACTGAGAAGACTGCTAGAAATCTCTGCGCTCAACGTTGCAGCGTATTCATCCAGGGTGGACATGAGGGTGTAGAAACCGCTTCCCTTCGGAGCTTCCCAGATTGCGCCCGCGCCCACACCGCCGTAGAACAACGCGCAAATCATCGCTGCAATGGTGGCACCAGAAGCACCCTGCAGTGCTTGTGCCAAAGATCCTCTCCGCACAAGGCGGTACAGGCCGATGATGATGCCGATAATGAATGCGATGCCCATGAACGCCAGCGATATAAGGACAATGTTGCCAACAATTGGGCTTAACGGCTCATACAGGAATCGGAAAGGGTCTTTAACCTGGGAAAATTCCATGAGAAAGATAGTGATCTGTAGGCCAAAATGGGCAATCATGTTGAGCGCATTTCCAGCCATGATGGAAATCCAGGGGGTGAAAGCACAGCCAGTATTTTCGCCAGCGTCGTCTTTCACCCAGTTCACATAAGAAATTCCTCGCAGACCAGCAATTTCATACAATGTGTAAGCATCTAGATTCGTGGAATTGAAGTCCAGTTCCCGATCAAGGTACGGGGCTTCTGAGCCATCTGTAGCTCCCAACCCAGTGTTGTTGTAGGACGCAATGACTTGTTCAGGGCCAGTACCCACTGGCTCAGACCCTAACGACGGTGCAACAATGCCACACAACATCTTGTCACCAATGTTGGAAAACCAACCAGCCTCCGCTTTCGGCCCCGCAGCCAACGAACCCATCGTCACCATGGTCACCACAACACCAGCCATGGCCACGCCGCGAACAATCCGCTTACGGCGAGTCCGCGGTGTTGAAACAACACCAGTGGTTCTCTTCCCCAGGCGACTACGCACCCAAGCAACAAGAACACCACCGACCGTGGACACGCAGGCAGCAACACTCACCAAGCCGGGGTGGGTAACAGTCGCGGCGAACCCAACCCACGCCGGGATCAGTGCAAGAAACGTCGTCCATCCACGATGCGTCCCATAGGAGGGAAACAACCACGTGGCCACCGCAACAACAATCGGTGCCAGGACAAACCCTGCAGCCAACTCCACCGCACCATCTGCGATATATACCGGTGCCATCACCAAAGAAGCCATCGTGGCTACCGCGATCATCAGCCCCACGGGAAAGATCGTTCCTGCAGCCTGTGGATGCTTCTTAGCCCACTTCCCCAACAGCCACACCGTGGCACAAATAGCGCTCACAATAACAACCACGGCGGTGCTGGATGCGGCTCTTACCAGCCCCAAACTAAGTGCTATCGCACCCCAGGTCACGATTTTGGTTTGCACTGTGGGCGAGATGAACCACCTCCACAGCCTTTGAAAACGCTTTGAGGCCACATCCGAAGTCTGCGCGTCCGGCACATCGTCCTTGGGTGGGCATTCAAGCAGGTCAACGGACATTCTGCACGCACCTCTTTCTGGAATGAATTTTCGTTTGCACAGTATGTCACTGGGGTGTGCACGAAAATGGGTGCCAAGAATACGGAGGAGTGCTTGAGCTTCGAGAACGTGAAAGCAGGAACCTCATTGGGAAGCTTAAAGTTCAACAAGTTATATCGAAATCAATATAATTGGGGCATGGTTGCGCCAGAAGAAATCAGTAAGGAGCCGAAAGTGAGCGCTAAGGATCGTTCCGGAAACGTCTGGGATTTCCTTTCGGATACCCCTGGTGAGGCCGAGAATCTTCGACTTCGCTCACAACTACTTCTACACATCAATGAGCATCTGGATGAATTTGGCTGGTCGCAGAAAGTTGCAGGGGAAAAACTTGACCTCACGCAGCCTCGGGTATCCGACCTTGTGAACGGAAAAATTTCCAAGTTTTCCCTGGATGCACTCGTGAACATCGGTGTCAAAGTTGGTGTTCACATGAAGGTCTATAACGAAAAAGGCGCTTTACTTTAAAACCTTCAATGCTTTTCAAACAGCGGTGCCGAGAGACACCACTGGGGCCGACCATAATCAATGGTCGGCCCCAGGTGAACAGGAAATTCTAAGCTATTCCGCCATTTCCGTTAGATACTCATATTCCCCGTACTCGTAGGTGTTCGCGTTGAGGGTTTGGCGGATTTCACCCACCTCCGTGGCCACAACACCAGTACGCAACATGTCTCGGGTGGAGGTATCAATTGTCCACTCGGAGCCGTCCGCAGAAGGATTCACCGACTGAGATGCGTTACGGATCTGAGCGTTAGTTTCTGCAGCGTCCGCCAGCTCTCTAAACACACGATCAACCTGGATGACACTCACACGAGCGTCAACGTCACGCATGACAGCCATACCGGTTTCCAACTGGCCACCCTCATTAGGTTTCAGCAAGGTTTGTGCCGCCTGGTTGAGCACACCACCGGTGTTTTGTTCCGCGAATTTGGGTCGCAAAATACGCATGGCGTCGCGGGCCTCCGACATACCGTTTTGACGGAACACGAAAATCACCGGGAACTGGTTTGTTGAAGCATCATCACTGTCGGTGGCGTTTTCGCTAATTTTGTTCAAGTCTTTCGCTTGCTGACTGATAAACACGCAGGAAAAGTAGCGTGAACGGCCTTGACGGAGAAAAACATCCAACATGGTTCGCCCAGCTTTAAACGCCGTAATGAAATACCCTTCATCAATGAACAAAATGCGGGGACGACGGCCACGACGTTGCTGCCACGTGGAGTATTCATCAGCCGTCTTCGTAAACAGTCGAGACAACTCACCAATGACCAACAGCATTGCAGCTGCAGCGTCCTTCGTGGAATCCTCCCATTCGTCCACGCTGGTGCCCTCCGCTGGCATTCTCAAACCAAACAGTGTGATCACAATTCGACGCTGGTTTCCGATGGAAAAAGGCTTCGTTGTGTGGCTTTGGGCAAACATAAGTCGGCCATATTGGCGGGCAGCTGCACGATCAAGTGCGTCTGAAACACGGCGAAGATCCTGTACACGGTCACGCGCAATCATGGAGTCACCTGCGGAAACATCTTCTTTTTGGGAGATGGTTTCGTAGTGTTCAATTTCTTGCGCCAAGTGTGAGCCAAGCTCCGCCAGGGATGGAGGTGCGGTGTTAAGGCCTTTTTCGTGTACTTCACGCATTTTCTGGAAAGCCACATCAACTAGTTTCATCTGGTCAGCGTTCAAAATTAGTTCCACGACGTTGCGGGCGTGTGCCTCACCCTCGGAATAGCTATCGGATAGTCCCCACGGGTCAAGCATTCCTGGTGCACCATCACCTAGGGAGATGACAGATGTTTCATCCCAGAAACGTGGGTTACACGGCTGGAACTGGCTGTTGGGCGTTCCAAGCGTTCCTGCGCGTGCTTCATCAGCAAAACCATCCTCGTTGACCTGGTTTCCGAAGGACAGGTAGTACACGAACGCTTCAAAGTCGTTTTTGGGGTCGAGGACGATGGTTTGGGCACCGGCCTCTGATGCCCAGAAGAACAACGCCAGCGACAGGGAGCTTTTACCACCACCAGAGGAACCCAAAATGGCGATTCCCGCACCTGAGTTGCGGGCCATTTGCACCATGGGGTCAAAGTGCACGAGGGAGCCGTTGGACAGCGTGTAGCCAATGGGGCCGCCACGCCACCCCAATGTGCTGCCATTTGTTTTGTATTCTGTTTCATCCCCCACAGATGGGGAAGAATCTAGGCGTGCAAACGACAGCGCATCAATGTCTGTCCACCGTTCATCACCTCGCAAACCACCTGTCAAACCAGAAATAAGGGAGTTGCCTAGTCCTAGGAAGCCATTTTTTGGTGGTGTCATATCGCCAGGCAGTTGCTCTTCAAGAAGGAAACCTTGGCAGTCTGAGCGTCGTTCAACTTTTACTTCCTCACCAAATAGGAGCTGCAGTTGGCCCATAATGTCGGTGAGTTCTTCTTCGGTTGGCGCGGAAAAAGTTAGACGAAGCTGGCTGACAATCACCGGCTTTGGGTTGTCGATCTGCGAGTCGTGCGCCTGCCTTGCCAAAGCGACTTTCGTGTCAAAGCGTTCATTTTCCGTGGCACCTGCCTTGTTCCGTTCGGTGCTTTCCGTGTTGAGGCGGTTGAATGCTTTTTTAATGCGCCGTGACCATTCTTTAGACGACACAATTTTTGACCGCCAGGACACGTCCACGGGGCGCTGTAGGGTACGCAGAAGCTTTCCCCAGGCATGGGAGTACTGATAGTCCACACCAATAGCGTTGAAATCGACAGTCACAGTTGTTGTGTAGGAAAATTTACCCAAGCCGTTGTCTGGGTGTGGGTTATCAATCCGTACACAGTCACCCAGGGTGTGGAAGTGGGAGCGGGCGATTTCGTCAAAATAGCCACCACGCCACGGGCGGGTGCGCTCCACCATCGTCCTGTTTTCTGCAGGGAAGTGACCGTGGAACACTTTGCGGATGATCCATGCCAAATCGACGCGCTCCATTGGTGCGGCACCATAGCTACTCAACAGGGTGTGGACGCTGGATGCTTTATCCCTAAAAGGTTGCAGGTCGCGGGTGTTGAAGACTTCTTCGCTGACCGCTGCGGATGTTCCCAAAATGAGCGACAGTGGATCTAATTGCACGGGCGCTTTGAAGTCGCCAAGCCTGATAAGGAGGTATTGGCGACGTTCTGGGGTGGATTCCGAAAGGAAGGGGCTTACTTTGTCTTGGATAAGGGTGGTGAACAGTTCGCTCGGGTTCCAGCAATTATTGAGATACTGGTTTTCCCAGCGTGAAATATCAACAGGAACGTGGCGAGTGATGTCATGGCAGGTAACTTCTTCCTCACCGAAGTGGTTGGAGAAGTGCGCGGACAAGGCGGAACGTAGCTCATTGCTGCGGAATACCTGTTGTTCCAACTCAAGTTCGGAGGCGAAGTCGTCACTGGTTGTGCCCAAAATAACGCCTGTCCACACGCCTTGACCTTTAATAAAGAAGAAGGGGCCGTCCTCTGCGTAGCGGTAATCAATTCGCCGTGCATCGACTTTGGTGCGGGGTTGTTTCTTCTTTTTTTTCAGCCAGGAAAGCTTTCCCTGTTCCTTGTCTGTATCTACATCTACGCTGGTCATGCCATATTCCTTTCGTCTTCTACGCTGATAAATCGTTTCCAGCCCATTAGTTCACCGGCGTCTGTCGGGTCGATGATGCTGCGGTTTTCCTCACTGATTGGTGCGGGGTCGTAGCTGGTGTACCTGCGTGGGCTGCCGATACGAATATTCGCCCACTCGGGACGCCACAAAATGACTTGCCAGGTCATTTCTGTGGGCTGATTTCCTGCATCCATGCCTGAGATGTAGCGCTTGGGTTGTGCGGTGCGTGCCACGAATCGAAGCAGTAGCTCTTTTGGGGTATTTTTTACGGTTTCTCGTGTGAAAAGTGAATACAAAACAACCGCGATGGCAGGTAAAGCAATGAAAAGGAAAGGTAACGGAATTCCTAGTAGAAGAAATACAGCACCAACAATCACAGTGGCAGGTATCGCAAGACCCAGTGCGGTGAACAACGCTGGAATATCTAGACCACCCAACTTCGCAAGTGAGGTGCCTTCGATATTCCACATGCGCTCCCTGTGGTTAACCAGTGATGTGTAATCGAGGTACTGCATTAAAACTCCTAACAGAATTACTTTCTTAACTAGTAAGAGAGTTTGCCCAGTCCACTGCCCACGTAATCAACGCAGTGCCACCAGCAAGAACCATGACAAGAATCAAAATTCCCAAGATGATGCCAGCTGTTCTGGTGATACCGTTTTTGTACGTGAAAAATCCGTAAATACATGCAATGACAAAGAAAAACATCGCAATGGAAACCGCAATTGTTCGAACATCTGCGGTCAAGGTGTTGGCAACATCAACAATGGGGGTCACACCGCCTGATCCGCCTGATCCGCCAGGGCTGACGTTGACTTCCTGGGCGAGAATGAATTCCTTAAAACTCATGAAAAACTCCTAGATTGAAGAGGTTGGGAAGAAATACTCATGCAGTATGCACGAGGGGTGTTCACAAACTGCGCACAATGTTTTTAACCTGCAGTTCCAGCGCCCTCCGCATTGGAAACATCCCCAAACCCACCTGAAACCGTGGCACCCACAGACTGTTGTGCAGCACCAGAACCATTCGAGGAACCATCAGCAACAACAGCGCCCGATTGAATCCCAGAAACCACCCATTTACCGGCTTCCCTGGTCATTTTCACGCGATAACCCACCGGCTGTTGATACCCACCAGCCTCGTCTTTCACTGTCCACGTCAAATTAACCATCGCAGTAACAGAATCACCATCGACGTAGTTGTAGGTCGCGGTACTGCCAGAAATCTCCGTGGGAGCAATACTCGGGTACACAGTGACGCTGTTGACCGCTGGTTGCTGAACCGTGCCATCCAAACCAACACGCACATCACCAGTGGCAGAAGTCGCCACCAACGCATCAAGCTCCTGGGTGTTGCTGTCTGCCCACGCTTTGAAGAACGTTTCCAGCGTTGGGGTCAGCTGCGATGCCAGCGTGCGGTCTTGGTAGAGTCCGCTCGACATTTCTGGGGAACCTGCCAGCGCGGTCGCGGCTGTCATTCCCACAGAACCGACGATGGAGTAGGCGCTGCGTCCCTCACCGTTGTCTCCTGCCCACACAGGGACGGTGGCTGTGAAGTGGCGTCCATCGCTCATGGTCACGAAAAATCCTAGGTAGGCGACTTTTCCGCTGGTGTACTCGTGTCGCTCCTCCACATCGCCGTTAAACACCACAGAAGTCGGAGCGGTAACCGCACCACCTTGTTCCCAGCCACAGTTTTCTGCCACACCACTGGCTGCCATACCGGCCATCATTTCTTCACGAGTCTCAATATCTTCACGATATTGGGGGTGGGTGAGACACAACGTGAGATAGTGCTGGGCAAACGATGCACCCGCATCCACAGGGAACTGGTTGAGGTTATAAGCCTGCGCTTCGGTGGCGGTGATCTGCCCAGCTGCAGGAACCGCCGACCGGCCAATAAACGTGCCGCCAACAAAACCGGTGAGAAGAACCGCACCCAACGCCACAGTGGCAATACCGAGCGCACGGACACCGCGTTTGCTGCGCCCCTCCGCTGGTGGTCGCCCCACGGCTACAGTGTCGAAGTTGCCGATCGGGATGCCCTCTTTGGTGTAGACAATGAAGTCATCTTCTTTGCCGGCTAGGTGATCGCTGTTGCCGAGTTTGCTGCCCAGTTTCTTTAACATGGTGGGCTTTTCCGGCAGTTCAAAGCCGTCCGCATCGGTGTAGATGGGGGTTTTGCTGCCTTCTTTAGCTAACAGCGGTTGTGCGCCGTCGTGGGAGCCGTCTAGGGCGACGTAGATGCCTTTATCGGCGTCGTGTTCCTGCAGGTTGAGGAATTGGCGTCGATCATCGACCACGATGAACACGTCATCCACGCCAGGAGCTACCTTGTCGGTGGGGTCATCGACGGGCATGGGTGCGTGTGGGAACGCTGGTGCGGGTTCTGCGGGGATGGATGGCTGAATGAGGATACTGTTTTTCTTGGCGGCTGCAGCGCGGGTTTCCTCGAAAAACGTATCGAAAATGGGTTTCAGCTGGTTTATTGATTTTTCATGGAGTGGGCGGAAAGCCTTGATCCTGGTGGGGATTTTGATAGGTTTATCGACCCCAGGTGGGGTGTAGGGGCGAAATCCTTGCGGCAGAACAAGGTCTTCCTCGCAGAAAAGGCCATCAATTGTTGGTGTGCTCATGTGTTGTCCTCAACATCGTTGTCAAACGTATGTGGGACACCGTAAACGGTGGGTGTGCACGAAACCCGCCGACGTGGTGGAAAAACCACGATTCGGCGGGTCTGGGCGGGGGTTGTTTTAGATGGCTACGAGGTGATCACCATAGATCGTTATCCTTGCCATCATCAAAGGTTTCAATGGTGGAACCGCCATACGGATCACTGTAGGGATCGTCGTGTGAGTCAAGGTGGGCTGGGATGTCCTCATCGGTGGGATGGAACTCTGCGGCACTGTCCACCGGCATCGGATCATGCGGTGTGGACGGCTCCTGCGGGGCCGGGATTGGGGTGAGTGACGACGGCTTCGGGGTGATCACACCTTGCTCAATATCGACGCTTTCTTCGTCATCATCCAGCACCTGGTGAAGAACCGCATCCTCCTCCAAATCTTTCAACAATGCTTTAAAAGAATCGTCTCGATCCTCACGGTATTGGGCAACCATGTCAGCATCATCAAACGGATTCCAGTCCTGTGGCTTCTCATAGACTGGGGCGATTTGCAACGCCTCAAACCAGTTGTTGGGGCCTTCCTTGCCGGTGGTGTGCACCGCCGACAGTTTAGGCACCTTCGACACCCACAACAGCTGCCCCAAAGACCGATCCAAACCCAACGCCTCACCCACAGGGATACGGTTAAGCTCCTGGGGCTGCGACCGTAGATCGTTGACCGCTGTGGCGCTTCTAAACAGGCCTGTGCGGTTGTTTTCCACCGAATTCGACTCCGTGGGAAGCTTCTTTTCCACCATGCCGGAAAACGCTGCCACCTTCTCCGAATCATGCGACTCTGAGAGCTGAAAAGTAATCAAATGATCCAGCTGCGCGGTGAGCTGGCGAAGCCACACACCACTGCCATCAACTGCCTCAATATCTGACAGTGACTGGGTAGACAGGATAGGCCTAATGCCCACATCGGCAGACTTGTTAAACAGCCCCAGCATGGCTTCTGCAGCTGCCGTGGACTTCACCGAACCAATTTCCTCCAACTGCACCACCAACGGATTCCAGGGCGTTCCATCAGGGCCACCGGGGCGCTGTTCACCCTCATTGTCGTAGCGTTCGGCAATGATGTTTCGCTTGTCTCGAAGGGTGGCCACCGCGTTTTGCAGATCCAACAACACCATCGTGCCAATCATCGACGCCATCTCCGGATATTCCTGCGCCGGGAGGGAGAAAACAATGATTTCGTTGCGCAAAATCGCGCGCACCAAATCAATCCGCAACGACGGGATGGAACCAGGTGAGAGGAACGAACCTGCAGCCGAGTCGTTGACGTAGGACGCTACCGTGGAACGCACATCCTCCAATGCGCCAGACAGTGTGGAACTGGAACGACCCAACTCAATTTTGAATGCCTCGATACGGCTGTGAATGGCACCCACTTTTGACTCTGCGGCTGCCTGAGACAGATACGGGTGGGCACCACGCACCTGCTCCACTGTGACAGACAGACCCATTTTGACCAGAGTGTCCGGGTCGAGGAGTCGAGCCAACACGGCAAGACCACTCACAGGTGCACCAGTCTCCGTTTTCTGCTTATCAAAACCGGTGAGCGCTGCAATGTCGTAGGCCAGTTTCACTGCCTCCGATGCTTTACGTTCGTAGACTGCAGCGTCACCGTCTCGGGGAACAGAATTCAACAGCATCGCTGCTTTTGATGCGCCGTTGCCGTGCTGGAACGGATCGTAGTGCGCTGGCCGATTCGGGGCATAAGGATGCGGAGCTTTATACCCACCACCAGTTGGTGGCATCAACTTGAAGTGAAGAAACGGAACACCCATTTCGTGGGCGAGTTCAGCCTTGGCGCGTGCCACATCATCAGCACCCTTGTAACAGATGGTGATGTGCCCACCCTGCATTTCGTGAACTTGCTGCGCTGCAATCGAATTAGCCAAACGAGTTTTACCGGAACGGGAGGTGCCCACCACCGCAACAGCTTTTTTCACATCATCGACAACAGTGCTGGCAACATCACCATAGGTGCCGATTCCTAGAGCAATACCCCCAGGGTTTTTCTGTGACCAGTCCCCTGAGCGCACGGCAATCTCATTACGTTTAATGCGGCGTCGATCCAACCACCCAACGGGGCGTCGATTCGAATATTTCGCACCCTCGTTTTCACCCAAAATTTGGAGTGCATAGGAACGCCACCACCACCACAACGACATACCAAACAGCGCGGTCGGTGCTGCCACAAGACAATGCTGCAACCACAACAATGCGGTGGATGTGTCAGACGACATCGCTGCAATGGTGGGTAAAACTGGAACATCAAGTGAGTCCGGAATCCGACTACCCCACAACGCTGCAGGCGCGGAGAGGAACCAACTTCCCAACCGGGAAAAATTCAGACCTGATGCAGCCAACGCAATGATGGTGCCAACACCAGTAGCCAACCACCAGCGGGACAGTCTAATTTTTCGACGCTCACCCACAATCACTAACGTCACAAAGATGGGGAGGACAAGGGGTTCCAACGCCATGGCTGCCACCCCGGCAACAGTGAGGGGGAGGACGATTCCACCAGATTTTTTCTCTGACTTTTTACTGTCGGTGTCATCAGCTTTTGACGAGCCGAAAAGTCCCATTGTGCGCACACACCTTTCCATAAACAATCATTGCTGCACCGATTGTCGCAGGGAGGTGTGCACAAACTTTTTCACACACAAACAGGTGGGGTGGGTTTAGCTGGTTCGCCCACCCATTTGCTGCACCCTCGCCAACGTTCCCGGCGCGCGGAGCCATTGGGTGAAGTCGGTGGGGTTGGTGTCGTTGGCGGTTTCTTGTTGCCAGATTTTTCGCCATTTTCTCCATTCGCGGATGGTGGATCTGAAATTGGCGGGGAGGACTGCTTGGTGGAGTGCGTATTCTAGGCCGGGGTCGTGGGAAACGTCGAGTGGTGCGGTGGAGAGTGGGTAGGCTTTTCGGTCGAGGTTCCAGGTGGAGGGATGTGAGAAGAAAAGGTGTGTGTCGATTTGGCTGTTCCATAGGGGTCGCACCATGCCGATGTCTTCTTTTCCGCTGAAAGGATTGATGCCGTCGGGGTAGCCGCGAAGCATGGCCATAACTGGGTCGGTGGCGATCCAACGCACACCTGCGAGTTGGCGGAGGATGGGGCCGGTTTCTTTGAGTGTTTTTTTCACACCATGGGGGACGGGGTTGTGGCCGACGCAGGCTTCACGATAGGCGGCAAGAATTGCTCTGAAACGGGCGGGGCGTTTGGGTGTGATTTCGATTTCGATGGCGCGAAGTTCCCCGTGGGCGGTGACCTCAAAAAGATCAGGGATTCTGTATTGGGATTCCGCACCTGGGGTGGGAACAATGAGGTAGCGATCCACGGTGCCGTGCTCGGTGCTTTGGTGTGTGGGGACAACACCACGGGAGCCGTCCACGCTTCGGCGCACACCTTTGCTGGCGAGGAACACGTCGCGGTCTTCGATCTTCTCTGGTGTCATGCCCATCTCATACAAGCGGGCTTCACGTTCAGTAATGATTTCGACGTTTTGGGCAACCAGTTTGAGGGCTTCCTCGGTGACCAACAGCCGGTGCAACATGGTCGATTCGGAGGGCGGTTCCATCGCAAGAAGTGGCGAGTCTTCATCAAGCACAGCGCGACGCCCCGCAACGGTGGGATAGACGACAACGCCAGCCCATGCGAGGGTGTCGATTTTCTTCACCAAACCAGCTTGTTCCATCATGGAAATTCGCTTGCGAACAGTCTCTGGTTTCAGGGTGGGATAGATGTATCGGTGAGCCTGTGAAACAGTGATGACACCCAGGCGTGTGGACATCTCAAGAAACAGATCGTCGGCGGGTGTGCGCACCCACCCGTCACCCACTTTTTTGCCCGCTTCTGAGCCTTGATTTCTCTGCCTGCGCAACCGTTCGCCCACGCTCTTCGACGGTATCAACGGGGTCTGTGCTCGCACCTGCTCTGACAGGCTCACAATCCTAGCCAACTCAGCCACCTTTCAACATTGCTGTAACAGTCACACAGCATAACCAAAAGCTGTTCACCAACCCCCTGTACGCACACCAAAAAACCACCAGTCAAACAGGCGCGTGAGGTATGCCACGGGGTCTACAACGAAGTATGCTACACGCTATGCCGGGCATAGGTAGAGCCAACCACCCCCCTTGAAACCGTATAACACCAGGTCACAGCACATGTCATACACACTTCAAAATACATACGACAGAGCCGACCACCCTCCCCCTGGGCTATTCCTTCGTCGCGCTGTTCCTTGCTTCGCTGCGGTGCTTCTTGGCTTAGCGTGTGGGGTCGGGTCTGGGGTTTCGTCTCCCTGTGGTGGTGCTGACCCTCATGTCTCAGTGAAAAGGTGGTTTCGGCGCTCGCTTGAATCCTCCTTTCCTCTGGGTGACATTCGTGTCCGGGCGCACCGCCGTGGGTGAGTCGAAACCGCCAGTGTGGTGGGCGTGATCGTGCGGCGCTCTTTCCCCTTGCTTCGCTGCGTGAAAAGGAGCAGGCCTTGATCACTTTTTCCCACCACAGGGGGCGGTGCGGTGGTTGCTGCTTGGGGGGTGGCTTCGGCAGTCTGCTTTGTAGTCTGCTTTGTAGTCTGCTTTTGAAGTTTTCTTCCCCCGCTGTGTGGCTTGCTTGGTGCCCTCGAACTGGGTTCTGTGGTGGCACTTGTGTAGGCCCCAACACGTGCACACCAGTGGTGCGCTTTGCCGGTCTTTTCGTTGGCGTGTGTGGTGGCGTCCCCACCCCCTGCCAACCAGTTGCCCTGGAAAAGGGAACCCCGGCGCGCACTGTGGTTTGCCCCGTGGTTTATACATCCTTGTGTCGCGTCACCAGACCCGCCGTTGGCGTGTGTGGCCGCGCCCCCACTGGCACTTTTAGATGCCCTAAAAAGACTTGCCCAATCGCCCCCAAGAGAAGCCTGGTGACACACACATCCGCAACTCGCTCCACCAGTCGCATCGTAGGCGTGTGTGGCCGCGCCCCCACTGGCACTTTTAGATGCCCTCAACCAACCAACGCGAAGACCCCACCCACCGAACTCCCGTGACACACACATCCCAGTGTCGCGTCACTAGTCGCATCGTTGGCGTGTGTGGCCGCGCCGGGAGGGGTGCCCCTTTTTTTGGTGGTTTACTTCCCGAAGCTTCCCCATGGGGGAAACCCCGGCAAACCACCAGTCGGTGACCCCACCACACCACCAAAAACAACCACCTCGCCGGGGGAAGAAAACCACCGAAGAAACCCCCAGAGCAAACCCCCTGCCCACGCACTATCAGATACCCCCAACCGACTTAGCTTCACTCCCACACACGCAAGCCCCGTGACACACACATCCGCAACTCGCTCCACCAGTCGCATCATAGGCGTGTGTGGCCGCGCGCCGGGAGGGCACCATCAGATGCCCTGAAAAGAAAAGCCCGGCGCGCACTATGGTTCGCCCCCGTGACACACACATCCTCTAGTCCGCGTTCGCAGTCCTGCCGTAGGCGTGTGTGGCCGCGCGCAGTCAACTACACACCCACCATCAACCACACGAACAAACACACCCTCAGCCAACACCCACAACAGCTCACTACGGCAGTCCGCCACGGCCCTCGCAGCGCCACGACGCGCACCAGCGTTTACCGCCCCTTGGGGGCGGGGGAAGATGACGAGAGGTTTTCTTTTCTCTTTTTTCTTTTTCTTTTTTGTCTTTTTTGGGGTGTGTTTTTCCGCCTGTGGCGGTGGTGTTTTTCTTTTTCTTTTGGGGGAGGGGGGGTCGCTCCCCGCCGCTAGGCTCCCCTCAGTCGCCGGGGGGCTGTCACTGCGCGTGACGGCGGGGCTGTTCCCCCAGCTCAGGGGTAGTGTATCCTAACACCGATAGGATACATTGTGGATAACTTTTGATCGGAGACCCCAACCGCCATGGCTCAACAAACACTCACCCCCCGCGAACGCGCCACCCTCAAAGCAGTGCACAGCCTCAACCACGCCCGCCAGCAGGAAGCCTCCGCCAACACCGCCGAAGAATATGCAGCCCTCGAAGTTTCTGCAGCGATTGCCATGGCACGTGAAGCAGAAATCCCCTGGGCAATCATCTGCCAGCGCATTGGTGGTGTTCAACGCAACGCAGCCTACAAACGTTTCAAAAAACATTCCGGCCACGTCCCCACCACAGACTCCGACACCGCCTTGGCTTACCTAAGCAACATGTGGGCCAATGAGCAGCGCGCCCAACGCGAAGC
Source organism: Corynebacterium crudilactis (assembly GCF_001643015.1). Taxonomy (NCBI): domain Bacteria; kingdom Bacillati; phylum Actinomycetota; class Actinomycetes; order Mycobacteriales; family Corynebacteriaceae; genus Corynebacterium; species Corynebacterium crudilactis. The sequence goes on along the minus strand of NZ_CP015623.1, from coordinate 87,563 downwards.
GCAGCACGCCCGCGCAGCCGTCCCCTCCGGTATTGCTTTGTGCAGACAGTTGCATGTCCCCTGGCCGACAATCCTGCCCCAACTGGGTGAAACCACCCGCCAATCCGCCATCAACAGGCTGGCCACCTGGCTAACCCACACACCCCACCTCCACGACCCTGACCGCATTCCCTGGGTCACCCACCCGCATTGGCCTAATGCCCCCAAGCTGGGTGCGTTCACCACCCATGCGATAGCCATGCCAGGTGGCGGAACACTCCCGTGGATCACCACAAGCCAACTCCTGCAGCTATCGGAAACGACACAAGCCTGGATCGCCCACCCCGATGTTCTAATCGCCGTCGCAGACTACATCACCGACATAGCTGACAGCACCCGAATCACCGCTATCCTCGACGCAGGCGACCCACTTGATCCCGACATGATTCACACCCGTGTTGCCGACACTGTTCGCATGGGTGGACACACAGTGATTACCGCGCTGGAAAACGTTGCCACCACCCACCCCGGCACTAGTGTCAGCGCCGTGGCCGCCATCATCGAAGAACTGACCTAACCCACCACTTTGGCCATCCCCCACACCGGGTAGTTTCCTAGTCGAATATAAAGGTCTTTGCGTACGGACTGTCCGTAGCACGCAACGAGGTGGGTTCCACACTCTTTCCGGGGACGCAAAGTGCGGACTGTCCACAACCCCCACACCACACACCATGTAGCTCCCCATCCAACTCCGGGCAATCGTGAACACCACCTTGCGAAACTGTTTCCACCAACAAACAGTCCCCCCACCCGCCAGGAGTTCCCCACGTGAACAACACCCACACACTCACCCGCGCCGGGATCATCGCCACCGCGCTCATGAGTGTCACCGCCTGCACCGCACCCACCTTTGACACCACCCTCAACCCCACTGTCGCCGTCGTCCGCGCCCTGCCTGATGACACCACCCTCAACACCGTCACCAACTACTCGCTGGGCGACATTGAGCACCAGCTCACCCCAGAAGTTCTCCGCGCCGTCAACACCCTCGCCTACACCTACCCAGAGGTCGAAGCATTCGGCATTATCCAACCCACCACCAACGGCATTGAGGTCACCGTGTGCGACGATTCCCGCTGGGGCATCGACCTGGCCGAACAGGTCTCCCTTTTCCTCCAACACAACGCCGACGAACTTGGTGTTACCCACCTCGACTTCTACGGCTCCCACTGGGCACCCCACATGGCCACCGGCACCTGGAACCCACCGTTTAGCCCCGCCAACCACACACCCCAAGGAAAACCCCTCAACATCACCGCCAACATCACCGCCACCATCAAGGCCACCGATGACTAACCCGCTACCCACCCAAGCACTGCACCGCCTCGCATCCAGTGCCAAAACGTGGCGTTGCCACTACGAACTGATCGGTAACACCGTTGCCATCACACACCCCAACGGCGCTGGCATTACCATCACCACCCAACCCGCCACCCACAGTGGTGGCCACGACTATGTTGTCCGCCCCCACGGCACGCTCGCCACCGCACACCCCAACGCCACACCACAGATCTTCCCCACCGTGGGTGAACTCATTGGCACCGTAGAAGCATTTATATGCGGTAGACGCCCACCAACGCGCTAAACACGCCACAGACACTCACACACAGGGCGTTACAGGCCGTTACAGGCCTACAAACTGCTTGCAGAACACCCAACCCAGAGCCACGCCCCCGCACACATACGACGCCACACCAACGCGCCGGGGACGCAAAGTGCGGACTGTCCGAAGTCCTTTTATTGCAGCAGTTGCATATTTTGCTTACATTTTCTGTTGTCATTTATTTTTGGCGTAAAATCTACCCCAATCCCCCACCCCCAAAAAGGCCTTTTATGTGGGCAAACATTGAAGAAATGGGCAGCCCACTCCCATGGTTTGTAGCAGATTTATGACATAAACTTAGTCCTAACTTTCATCCATGTAATTCGCAGAATGAAAATCAACGGAAAGGGACAATATGCCACACACGACCATCAACGCATACGCAGGAAATATGATTAACCAAACCCAGGAAGTCATTGGTTTGTCCTTTCAGATCGCAGGCGTAATTCTTCTATTCGCAGTTGGGGCAAGTCTTCTTTTTGCCGGAATATGGAGCGCAGCAAGAGCCAAAATCACCCAAGGAGACCCCACAAACCCACACCCCTCTCGACCAGCCATATGGTTCGTTCTGGCCGCATTCTCTCTCGGCGCAGCGGGATACCTCATGTTCCATTGGTGGGCTTAAAGATTAACCCGCTGGAACAATGCTTCCAGCGGGTCTTTACGTCCCGACTGTCCGTACATCCCACCGCCATCAACCAGCACGTTTAAGGAGACACGTCATGGACATTCATGCCATCGCAGACAAAGTTTTCTTCCAAAGACGGTTTTGCAGTTGTCTCCGAAGATGACGCAGCCGAAAAACTGAGCGCCATCACCCAACAGTTCTAAGACAAGCTTCGGGCAGTGGACGTTAACCCCCTCATAAATTGAGAAACGTCCACAGCAACCGAAGCTTTTCTAGATTGGAACTTGAAGCCATGTCGCAGCCAACCGCCACCGCACCCACCTCCCTCACCCAAGATGTTTTAGATGTTGCCCGCGCATCACATGTCGCTGTAGGTACCTCTGATAGGTGGGGTGAAAACTGTGTGGCCTGGGTGGAGTCTAAGGGCGCACCCTGCCGTAAAGCACGCCACGAAGGTTACCTCTGCAAACGACACAACACTGTTGCAGCCAACAGGCAGGAAAAAGCACACGCGCAGCGTAAAGCACGTATTGAGCAGCGTAGGAAGAAGCAGGAGGACGCGCTCGCCCTCCACGGTGATCAGTGGCGTGAGCGTCTTGACAAGGTGAATGAGGAAATTGAGCGCCGAACGGGTGCTGTGGCTGGTGATACGGCTGCAACGCGGGGTCATGTTCACCCGTCGATCCGTAAAAAGATGGTCGCCAAGTTTTCTGACAGCAATGTTTCTCGTGTTGGGGAGCTGTTCAAGATGAAGAAAGAGTTGGAAGCAAAGCTAGGTATCTAGCGCTTTGGGTAAGACGAAACGGCGCACTTTCGATGTTTTCGAGGGTGCGTCGTTTTTGTTGGTTGTGGGGTCTTTATGTGCGGACTGTCCGCAGTTGTAGGGGTGTTTCTGCCTTGTCTACATGCTCCGACCCACCCCAGTGGGTTTTGTGTGGCCACGCTTTGGAAAACGCCGGGCATTAGTGCACACCCGCCTCCTACACTCAGATCCACCCAAACCCAATCTAGGAGAACACGCACAATGCCCCAGACCGACAACACCGCAACCCCGCCTGGCCATGTAGCTGGCAAACACGACCCTTCCACCCCTGTCGTGTATTCCCTTGACGCTGTACGCGCCCATGACGCTAAAGGCCGCGCGGAAGCTTTGGGAGGAAACCTCGAAGACCTCTATGTCACGCTGATCAACAACGCCGACACTTGGGGCTACAACCTGGGCGTTTTTGACTCGTTTGCTGGGTTGGAGGATTCACCGACTGCAGCGGATCTGCCTTCGCTTACCCCGGAGACGATCATCAGCGTGGCGTCGATTACCTGGGATATTTCCCCCAAACACATCTTGTTGACGGAGGTGACCTAGGTGAAGAAGTTCGACCTTGAATACACCTTGGCGCAGCGTGAAGCACCGTTCCGCCAGCGTCCCGTCTGGTGAGGTTGAAGGCTAGGCGTTGGCGGCTACGGTGTCGGACTGAGCGATTGGGGGCTAAAGCCTTCACTTGAAAGCGGCGCAACTTCGATATTCGAGGTTGTGTCGTTTTTTGTTGGTTGTGGGGTCTTTATGTGCGGACTGTCCGGGTGTTGGCGGCGTTCCCACCACACACCAACTGTGTGATTCATACCACCGCGCTTGTGGTTGCGTTCGATACTTGAAGCGCGTAAATTGTTTTGTAGCGAAGGAAACAACGCACCCCCACACAGTCAGGAGAACATCATCCCCGCCTCCACCAACGCCAAGGTCATCACACAATTCGCCACCGCAATGACCACCCACTTCCCCACCCACACCCTCAACAAAATCGAGGCAACCACCACCCCAATCAACGACTACCTCCGAACAGTCATCAACGTCGTCATCGACGACGCCCACTATGAAACCATCGCCACCACCATCGCCAACACCACCCGCTGGGGAGGTGCCTACCAACACGCAGCACCCGAAATCTCCGACCTACTAAACATTGACATCGACACCGTTTAACCCCAACAGACAGGAACCCACCATGACCACCGCAATCACCAACCTCAAGCCATCCCCAACCAAGCTGGCCGTCGAATACATCATCGACCACGAAATCATGGACGCCTCACGGGAAATCACTGTTGAAGACGGTCGCATGACCTCCCACCTCTCCTACCGAGACAGCAACAGTGACCAGCCCCACCTCACCATCAGCCGTTGTGGCATTGTCAACGACCGCGTAACCGGTGAGCCGCACCTCCACTTTGATTGGGCAACCGAGCACGACTTTGAATCTGTGCGCGAAGCTGTTAACCAGTAACACCCCCCACCCGCCAGGGGGCGCGGGTAAACGCCCCCTCACATAGACGCCCACCAGATAAGGATTAAGCCATGACCAGCACCAGTGATTCCCGTGTAGCAGCCGTTAAAGACGCCATCACAGACTTCCTTGATAGCTGGGGATGGGCGTTAACCAACGACAGTTTGGATGATGTTGCATTGCAGCTCACCGACTCCCACGAACACGATTACGACAGCCCAAACGAGATTTCCGCACCAGAGTTTGCGAACGCAGCTGTGAAGCTGTGGCATTTAGGGCCGCTTCGTCCCACGTTCACGCTGTCCACTGTGGAGCACGTGGAGACGTTCACCCACGCCGAACACGGCATTGACGCCACTGTGACCTACAAGTGGAAGGGATCACATGTAGACCATCATTGGCCTTTCCTGACCTACTACAACAACGGTGAGTGGTCTATTCAGGTTCGTCCATCCAACTACGCAGTGAATGGTCGAATTCGCAACTGTCTCGTGGATCGAGGTGACCTGGTTACAGAAAACGGTGACTTCCATATCGCTATTAGCGTTAACCAGCCTGCGGGTGAGCATGATCCTTCTACGGTTGACGTGCGGACATTGCTTATCGGGGATGCCATGGGTGAGGTGGTTATTTCCTACCAGGAGCAGGCTGCAGCAGCGTAGTTCAAGTGGTGTTCAACCAAGTTGTGGTTGGGCACCTTTTTCGGTCTTTACGACCGGACTGTCCAGAGTCCTTCGACGTCGATGTAGCACATATTTTGTACGACAACCTATGTACGACATGGGTAAGCACAGTTCCCCTCGCGACAGAGGCGCTAGTTGCCACGGGACATACCCAAAGGTTCGTCCAAAAACTGGACATGTCTAATTTTTGGACGTATAGTGTTTACTGTAAGCAACACAGGCACCCCACACCAAGGAGACCACCATGGGCACCGAAAACTTCTGGACACGCCACGCACTCGCCAACGACTACCACGGCGGAAACCCCCACGAAGCCCGCCTCATAGCCGAAGAAAACAGCGGGCGCGGCATAAAAACCTGCATCGACTGCGGCAGTGAAGCCCACTACCGCCACACCGTTGGTGCCCACCAGTGCATCGACTGCAGAACACTCAACCTCTAACCATTTATCAGGGGCGCGACTGACATAACGCGCACAACCCCACCCCTCTCAATAAGGAGACTGTTATGACCACCGCATCCCCCGTTGAAATCATCCTTGATGTTGATCAGTTTGGATCCACCGACCGCAAGCAGGTGCTTGGCGCGTTTGCTGATGGCCACTACATTCGGGAGGTGTTTGGCTCGATCCGCCCGCTGGTCGCACAGTCCATTCGTGCGCATGTGCAGGGGATCATGCCAAACAGGGGCGATTTGATTGAGCACGCTTTTGGCTATGGGCATGAGCGCCGAATTGCTGCGTATCGCAATGGGGCTGAATACCTCAACTCGGTTTATGCCGGTTATGGGGAGGCGCTGCCCACTGTTTATGAGATTAGTTTGAGGGATTTTTCTTAAAAGCCTGATCCGCTGTTTCACACCCGACGCTGCCGTGGGGTGTTTTTTTGTTTTCCGAGAAGGACTGTCCTGACATGGAAAGGGGCGACGAAACCCATCACCCCGCAGTGGGATGATGGGCATGTTTAGTGAAGTGGAAGCGCAGGCAATCATTGGTTTGCCTGCACTGTTTTTACACCTGCACGAAGGCAGGCTCCACGGGGACTGTGGGTGCAGGCTCCGCCTGCTCCAGAACGATGATGACCTGTGGCTCCGCCTGGTGTGTGGGGGATGTAGGGCCAGCGACATCGACCAGAAGTGCAAGTACAGCGACCAAGAGCATGAGTGCCTGCATTGAGAAATCTAGCGGTGGGGTTGATCCAAAAATATTGTTCATTCTTTGTCCTTATTTAATTTTTACATTTGTTTATAAAATTTCTTTCCGCACCTAAAAATAGATGACACTATCTAATATCAAACTAAAAATAGATGACACTATTTAATATCAAAACCGTGCAGCTTCTTGGGGTGCGTGAGTTTTTACTCCAAAATCAGGACTTTTTAGCGTTCCCCCAGCCCACAGTGAGGCGAGATAGCGCAAAAGGGGAAACTTAATCCTTTAAAACCGCAGGTCAAGCCACTCCCAAAAAATACTTTGTCCAAAAACTGGACATGTCTAGTTTTTGGACGTATGGTTTTAGTTGTAAGCACAACAGGAACCCACCACACACTCCCGAAAGGCATGACAATGACCATCAACACCACCTCCGCCGCATACAACTTCCAGGACGGCGCATGGCACGACGCAAACGGTGGGAAAGTCAGCGAAGACACCGCCATCATGGCATCCATTCGACGCTCCCCCGACTTCACCGTCGTCACCGCAGACAACATCGACGCCCTTTTCTAGGCCACCACACCGCAGGGGCGCGGTGTGCAGGCGCGCCCCACGATCCACCCATTAAGTGAAGGAAAAACGCCATGAACAACACACACGAAGCATTCAACACAGCTTGCGACCTCTACGAGGCGAAGCAGGAAAAACAGTGGGGCTACCACGCGGAGTACGCAGCAATCCGCACGGCAACAGGCATGGTGGATGATGTCCGCGACGCTGTAAAAGATTACCTCTCGGATGACATCAAAGTTTCCCCCGAACTGGCCTCCGAAATTATGGCAACGTTGTCTAATGCAGCGCGGGACGTGATTGGCGGGGTCGCGTTTTTCGACGCCAACCACTTCATCACCGCTGTTGCCGTTAACACTGATGTGTAGGAATGGTTGCCGGGTTTTGTAATGTGCCTGGTCAGGGTGTTGTATTTTGTATGACGTAGTACATATTTTGTAGTACGTCATACAAAATACATCGCCCAGCTGATCCAAACATTAGACACGTCTACAAAATGGACGTAAGCTATTTTTATCGACCACCCGCCCACTATCGACAGTATCGTCACCACCATCCCCGCAGGGCTAGATATGGAAAGCTAGATATGGATCGAGACGCAGAATTGGGGCTTGAAACAGTCCGCCAATCAGTCACAGACGTGACTATTCTTCCCCTGGAAAATGTCGCATTTACCGCCCAGAAAATCCAGGACGCCATCGCAGAGCATCACGCAGCAATCCGCGAAGCGCGCCTCGCAGGAGCGCCCCTGAAAGACATCACCGCAGCATCGCACTACAGTAGCCGCCAAAGCATCCACGACGTTCTGGATGGCAAGAAAAAGTAATCCGCAGCGCCAGGCCCGTGAAACCACTGAACCCACCTCCAAGGGTGGGTTTTCACGTTCCCCCACCTTTGTATTTTGCATTACGTCATACATATTACGTCGTACAAAATACGTCATACACACTCACAGGTGCGGACGTAAAGACTAGACTGTCCGCCAACAAACAGCCCCCGCACCTGCACAAACAGGAAACTAGCCCGCACAATTTTCCGGGCACCCACCACCTACCCCTTGGGATTCTAGATACATCAACGCAAGCAACACAGACTTGCACCGCACGTATCTAAGGAGAAACCATGACCGCTCAAGGCTTCATCGAAGATTTGCTGAAAGACATTCCCGAGTGGGTGGAAGACTACTACATCGTCAACCGCGAAGGTGACACTGTTGTCATCAAAGACTGGGTAGGCAACCGCACCTACCGAAGCCCCAACGATTGGGAGAATCCCCACGGCCACAGGGTCACTTTGGAGGATATGGAAGCTGCAGCCGACCAGTGGGCAGAGGAAGCGCTCAAAAATTGGGAGGATCAGGAGCCGGAGGATTTGAAGTCCGCGATGGCGTACACCAAAAAGAACTTTGATTTTGTGCGCCCCAGTGGAAACATCGCCCTATCGGTGTTCGGGTTTGCGACAGAAATCTGCACCGATACTTGGCCAATCTAGACCGTTGGTGAACCCACCTTTGGAGGTGGGTTTTTCATGTTCCCCCGCTTTGTATTTTGTATTACGTCATACATATTTCGTCGTACAAAATACGTCATATGCACCCGCAGGAGCGCACGTAAAGACCAGACTGTCCGCTCCCAACAGACGCGCCAACCTGCACAAACACCAAACCCGACCGTCTAACTTTCCGGGCACCCACCACCTGCCACTTGGGATTCTAGATACATCAACGCAAGCAACAAGGACTTGCACAGACCCAAAGGGGGGAAGCCATGACCGCTCAAGGATTTATCGAAGACCTACTGGCCGAAGCACCAGAATTGGTTGCAGGTCGCTACCGTGTCACCCGCAATGAAACCACCATCGTTGTGGAGGATTGGGTGGAGGACGGCGCTCCCCGCTTTGAGGAAGAGTGGAGGAACCCACATGGCTACAAGATCACCTTGGAGGAAATGGAGTCCGCAGCTGATCAGTGGGCGGAGGAAACCCTCACGCACTGGGAGGATCAGGAGCCGGAGGATCTAAAATCCGCGATGGCGTACACCAAAAAGAACTTTGATTTGGCCACGCCAAGCGAAAACATCGCTGTTGCAGTGTTCTCGTTTGCCACCAACATTTGTGCTGAATCGTGGGTGATTTAACCGCCAGAACAACTCGCACACTCCCACCCTTGTCGGTGGGTTTTCACGTTTCACTGCTTTGCATTTTGTAATACGTCATACATAGTACGTCGTACAAAATACGTCATACACGCCCGTATTTGCGGACGTAAAGACCAGACTGTCCGCAAATAAACCCCGCTCCCACCTGCATAAACACACAATGCCGCACACACAACATTCGGGCATCCACACCACCCCACAAGGAAATATAAGACATGTCAGAAAGACACGCACCAACACACGGAGGACGACATGCAGACCATTCTTGAAACCGAAGTTTTCAGCCTCACCCGACCCACCCACACCAAATCTCAGTCCGCGCACTGGATCAAGAACCTCACCTCCGCACTCAAGCTCCTCATGGAAACCAACGAAACCGCTGGCCTTCACTTTCAGCACGTCATCGTAAGCTACCTCAACCACTACGGCGAGGTTGCCGAAATTCGCGGTGTGGTCACCCGCGTATCTTTCAAAAGCTTCGTTGTCACCCACGACAGCGGACACCACCGCATTCACATGTCCATGGTGACCAGCCTGCAGATCATGGATGTTGATCCCGCCAGCCTGGAAGATCAGGATCTAGCCAACCTGGCGAACACCATGATCAACCACACCACCGTCGCCACCGCCACCCAACTACTTAACGCCATGTACAGCTGGGCTATGAGCAACATGGACACGAAGACTCCTGCAGACAGCAATGAGGTGCGTTTCCTCCTCCGTGACTACGCCCACGTCAACATGGACGAACTGGATTCCATGCTTATTCAGTTCAGCATTCACTTCGACTAGAAACACCAACACCCCTGCAGACACGTTCTGTAGGGGTGTTGTGGTCTCCAACTTCTTTCACAAACCCGCCCGAACTGTCCGCCACCACCCACCACGACCAGTGCAAACGCGCCCGAACTCGTGATCAGGCGCGGGCGGAAGCACCCACCTGCAGAAGACAATGAACCCAGATCGCCCCGAATACGCGACACTCGCCCACACAATTGGAGAACACCAGTGAGAGATTTCAGCCAGCGCTCAAGCACATGTTTAATATTTCTTGACAACGCCACCGAACGCCTAGACGAAGAACTCTGGCGACAGGTGGCCACGCCGGTGTTCACCCACGCAGCGCACTGTTTCCGTGCAGAATCAGTGTGGGCACCACACGTGAAAATCGACATACACAAAAAGAGCGACGGCGCTGTTCACGGCTACGTTACCGGCTATGTCAGCCACGTCGCCCACGACGGCACTATTGACCTGCACACCCGCACTGGCCTGCAGACCATCCAGGTTGGGGAGGTTCATTCCGTGGAGTTTTCCACCACCACCATCAACCAAGAGCGGGCGCATGAAGCCCTCAACCGCATGTTGCGTTACGTTGCCACCCCAACGACGTACAAGGAAACAGTCTCCGGCGACGCTTACATCCACTACGACGGCGCACCAGGGGTAAAAGTCACCACCGACGACATGGCACGCGGGTTGGAACGCTTCGTGGTCTCACCGCAGTTCACACAGGTCACCCACGCCCATAGGGCGGTTTTTGAGTACCTTTTCGACTTCAACCTAAGTTATCCGCCCGTTGAGGACGCACTGGCGTTTGCGGTGCTGTCACACGCCATAGACCACATTCAGGAACGCGACACTCCCCGCGCGTAACCACCCTATAACCCCGGACACACTGGCCTACAGGCCGGGGTTGTGCGCGCACATAAAGACCTAACTGTCCGTTACTAAAACAGCGTCAACCAGCATAAATGATTAATCGGTGCGGGTCTTTTTTGGGCACCCACACCACCCCACAAGGAAATATAAAACATGTCACAACGACACACCGAGTGATCCCACAAGGGGAGTCACGCCAAGCCCCGAAAGGCCAGAACATGTTCGACTACACCCCCGGCTACACCGACCAGTCCCTCAAGACCGGCAACGCCCTCATTCACACCCTCAAAGACTGTTCTAGCACCCTCCCCCTCGACGGCTTCGCCAACGGCACCATGCACGTCAACAGCGAAGGACGCACCGTAGACTTCAACTGGTTGCATGAAGCCACCGCCACCAACGACTCCGCGCTTTTGGTGCGTGTGACGTTCTCCCACGACAAGAACCGCAAACAGTACGACACGATGGTGACATTCTCCGAAGAAGCCAACGGCTTTGTGCGCACCGTGTTTAACCCTAATTCCGTGCTCATGCCGGTTCTGGCTGATCGTGCGCCCGTAGCGCGGTTTGGGGTGAAAAGCTTCGCCAGCTACATCACCGACGTGCTTACCGCCATTATGGAGCAGCGTTCACCAGCGTTTAGCCACTTGGCACGCTTTGAGGAGGCGCTGGAAGAGTTGAAGCTTTACCGCGCCCCCGTCATGGCGGGTGCTGCCTAAACTCACCCCAGTCCCGCGCCCACGGGTGCGGGACTGGTTTTATGTGACTGCAAGAACTGTCCGTTTCCCATGTATGCGGCATGTCCCCCAAAAAGGTCTTTACGTCCGGACTGTCCTGCCCCAAAAAGGAATCGACCTGCATGTTCCCCGTTTCCGCACCCCGCAGGTTCGGGCAGGTGACCAAGCCACGATGGAAAAGTGTTAACCACAGACAGGGAAACACACTCCCCGTCACCCCAACCCAAGGAGCACGAACCTCATGGCTGAAATCTGCACCCGCTGCAACGCCCTCCACCTCCCGGCACACGCCCCTGCCGTTCACCGCTTCAACCCCGAGCGCACCCAGTTCAGGGCGGTTGACGGCGAACTGTTTAAGACCCGCGCAGACGCACTACAACGCAACTGCAACATTGCAGCGAACGCCTATCCCACCCACCCGCACCACAACATTTAAGGACACACCATGAGCAACCTGCAGATCGTTATCAACCTCACCGAACAGCAAGCCGAAAAGCTAAAGACACTACACTCCCCTTACATCAACTGCGATGACATTGTGGCCGGCAAAGATCAGACCGCCAGCATTAACGTGCTGGAAGTCATTGATGACATGGAGGTCAACAGCTACACCCTGAACCCTGATGGCACCTACACCAAGGAGCAGCTGAACGACTTTGGGCAGGGTTGGAGCCTGTACGCCGAAGAAGATGGCGTAGAAGCGCAGTAAGCTCCCAGTGAGCTTCCCCTGGCCGTTGTGGCCGGGGGTTTTAAAAGTCTTTACGTCCAGACTGTCCGTGTTCTTCGTGTGTGGTGCCTGCGCACAATTGCAGCGCGGGTGGATCTGCGCTTTTGGTGCTTGCCGAGGTGGGTGCGCTCTGCCACTATGGGTGGTGTGCATTCTCCTATGAGATGGGGTGTACGACGGTTCATGGTTTGCAAGCACAATCTGTGAAAACCGCTGGGTGGGGTGCAACATTTGGGGTTGCGCCCCACCCTTTTTCTTGTTTCCTGGCCGGTGAATCGCCAGCCCCACAAACGTAATATGTCATACAAAATACATATAACAAACTACATATTACGACATATGTACGACAGGCCTACCTGAACCGTCCAACCACCCCAGCTCAGTAAACATACAGGTCAAAGCGCCGAAGTCCCCTTGTTGGTGAGCTCGAAAATCGGGCACAGGCAACAGCGGCCATGACATTCTGAGAACACAGCAGGCCAACAATTCCCAGCGTTGAACGCCTCACCCTTCTCAGAAAGCGACACCCTCATGAAGAATTTCCTTGTCACCTGGCAGATCGACGTTGACGCCGACAACCCCATCGAAGCAGCCTTAGAAGCAAAAAAGGTCTGCAACGGCATGGATTTCAACGCCGACAGCGCCAACGTCTTTTCCGTCACCGACCCGCAGACCAGCGAGTCATCCACCATCGACTTGAGCGAAACGACCCTGCCTTTTGAGGACATGCGTGCCACCGCAGATCAGCTAGTGGATTTTGAACTTTTCCACAATGAAAACATCAGAGACATTGAAGAGTGGGTTCTCAGGTGCCTGAACGTGCACGTCTACCCCGTCGTTAATCCCCTCACCGACTTCTTTTACGTCCTGGATGTTGCTAACCCAGAACTGAAAGAACTGTTTGCCAACTACAAGACACGCTTGAAGATTGTTAACGAACTTGACCATGAGTTTGAAACCCACCTAGATTTCATTGAATTCATCACCGACACGGGGTACTCAGGTGAGATTCCGGGAGTAACCATTGTCGTAGCTGAATATCTAGCCGACTCCGGTTATCCCACTGTGTCTTCTTTTTGCGCTGAACATGGGGTGAGTTTCGAAGACGTAAAGATCGCTTAACCCCGCGTTTCTCCGCACCCGCCCCTTAGGTTGTAGCACGTAATATGTCATACAAAATACATATTACGTGCTACGAAATACCGCTTTTCATAAAAGCCCAACCACTAACTGTCCACCACTTCACCAGCAAAAAACCACCCACAGCCCACAAAATTCGAGCACCTGCGCACGCCACAGTGCGAGTCTTAAACCATGATCAATTCAGAAGAAGACCGCAACGCTTTCCCTCGAATCATCACCGGCAAAGAAGCCGAAAACCTGATCGCAGACGCCACCCCAGGCCCGTGGGCCGCCACCATTGAATACCCATGCGTGTCCATTGTGGAAGTAGACGACGAGGATGGCCGAAACGCCACCGTCGCAGACTTCCCCAAGATGCACGAGGATGAACTTCACGTCACCCCAGATCACAATCTCATGGCAGCGTCGCCCGATTTGGCGCACACTGTCATCGCCCAGGCACAGCGCATTGCAGAGTTGGAGGCTGGCTCCGGCGCCGGTGTTTCAGCTGGGATCACAGAAACCCGCTGGATTGTTGAGTTCCGACTCCCCAGTGATGTGTGGAGGGTTGTGGAAGACAATCCAAGCAAAAAGGCCATCGACCTGTTCTGGCGTTTGAATGTGACGCTCAGTGGGATTCCAGCAGATAGAGCGCGTATGCGTAAGGTCACGACAGTCACCCAAGACCAAGATGTAACCCCGCGCCATGAGTGAGCAAATGTCGTTCGACTTCCGTGAACACGATTTGCCACCCATGTGGGATGGGAAAAAGGTTACGTGGAGTGATGATTGGGAGGTCTACGACCTGCACGTGTGCCCACCGCCGAAAGATAAGCGGACATGCACTTGCGGGAGTACCAAACCTATGTTGCGCAAACAGGGCGAAGTTGGCCCCTACAAAAGTGCCCACCGCGCCAAATACAACGAGCTTCGCACGCGGCCACTGTGGAGGTCTTTGACGGTGTTTCGCTGTTCGGAGTGTGAGTTGGATACGGTGCTGGACTTCAACGGGGATTTTTGGGAACTCGGGTTGGAGGATTACGGCGATCAAGGTTCGCATTTGATTGACACGACTTCGCTGTAGGTGCGGCATGGGGAAAGTGTGGTGAACGGTGCTGCACTTTCCTGTACTACGTCATATGTATTTTGTATTTTGTCATACGTTCAACTGTCCACACCGCGGCTGCAGCCACGTGGACTGTCCGCCTATCTAGCAGGGAAAACATCACTACCACCCGTATCGAATCGGGCATTCGTGCACACCCCAATGGGATTGTTTAAGCAGACCAGTTCAGCACACCCCTCCGAAAGGACACACCATGGCTGCAAAGAAGTTAACCGCCGAAGACGTCAAGCAGGCAATCCTCACCGCTGAAAAATCCTCACGCACCCTTGATCTATCAGGCCTAGATCTCAGAGACCTAGACCTCAGTGGCCTCAACTTCCGCAAAGCAACTCTGCGCAACACTAATTTCGCTAACTCCAACCTGAGCAGGGCAAACTTCGAGGAAGCTGACATGCGCTTCTCCAAGCTGAACGGGTCGTTGCTGAACGACACCAGCCTGCGTCACGCGAACCTAACAAAAGTCTCCCTATCTTCTGCACACTGCCAGTATGCCGACTTCCGAAACACCACCATGAGGGAGGTGACAGCGGACTACGCAGACTTCACCTGTGCATACTTCTTGGAGGCAGACCTAAGCGACTCCGACTTCTCCAACAGTGACTTCTATGACGCCTACATGTGGGCTGCCAACCTATCGAATGCGACGTTTGAAGCTGCCAATATGAAATGCACAAACCTGGGATTGACGAACTTGGTCAACACCTATTTTGGTGGTGTTTTGTTCTTCGATGCGGATCTGTATGAGGCCAATATGTGCAACACTTCTTTCGCTGGGGCGAATTTGGCTCAAGTTAATCGTTGGGATGGCCTGCAGTTGACCGGCTTGTACAAGTATCAAATTGACCTCACTCCGACAGCGGATGGTTGGAAAATTCGCTTTTTGGACTGGTTTGGCAGTCCTATGGAGCTGCGCACCATGATCGCGCAAGAAAATGGTTGGGTGGGAGTAGGGCCATCGGAGGTTGAGCGGGATAGGGAGCTTCTGCAGGTTGCTTTAAATGTGATTGACGCTCACATCGCCCAGCACCCGAATTCAGTGGAGTTGGCTAAGAAAGCAGCTCAGCGATGGACAACCAAGAAGACAATACGCTTTGGATTGGCGGTGTAAGTACCGCTGGTATGTAGTTTGTACGACGTAATATGTAATACATATTACGTCCTACATATTACTGAATGACACTTTGGAAAATCGGTCTTTACGTCCAGACTGTCCGCTAATCTACCTGCGGATACACCGTTTCTCCTCCTCTTATCTACCAGAAAACCGGGCAGTCATTTCAGCGGCCATGGGACTGTGGATCATGAAAGATTCACCAAGGCACACAGAAAAGGACACGCCATGACAGCCAAGAAAACCGTCAAAGACGTAGAGAACATCATCCGGGAAACCCGCATCGGGGATGAACAGATTCCCCTCAAAATGCTCAATGAGGCTCTTGCGAAAGCTCGGGAATTAGCGAGGATTCCCAACCTGTCGGGTCTTGATTTGAGCGGACTCGATCTCCGTGGAGTCAACCTTGGGGGAGTGAACCTCTCCAACTCGAACCTCTCTAAAGCAAACCTCTCCAAGGTGAACCTGCAGTACGCGCAACTGTCTGGGGCAAACCTGTCTCATGCCAATTTGAGTAACGCTTTGCTAGGAAAAACTAACCTTCATGATGCAAAGCTCAACGGGGCAGATTTGAGTAACGCTGTTTTATCTGGCGCATCATGCCTATACACAACGTTCAACGACGCAAACATGCAGAATCTGAATGCGTATAAAACACGGTTCACGTGCTGCAGATTTGTAAATGCAGACCTGCAGGGCGCGCAGATGCACGGAGCAAACCTTTTCGACGCTGACATGCGCGGGGCAAACCTGTCTAAGGCGAAGTTGGATGACTCAAACATGCACAGCACCCGACTGCAGGGCGCAAACCTCAATGGCACTAATTTGAGTGAGGTTTTGTTGCGGTTTGCAGATCTGCACGACACATACGCCCCTAGGCTCATTCTTGCCGGTGCCAATCTGGATCGGGTGGAGGGCTGGAACGGTTTGCAGGTGACCGGATTGACCCAACACCAAATTGGTTTGGAGCCAACTGCGCGAGGCTGGCAGGCGCGTGTCGATAGCTGGTTTGGCAGTCTCAGTGATTTGCAGAAAGTCATCACACAAGGGAAGTGGGGCGAATTCGATATTGAGGACGCGCCTGAGAATGGGAAGATTTTTGAGGGTGTTCTGGCTTTGATGGAACTGCATATCGCCACCCATCCGCAGGCGCTTGAGCAGGCGCGGGAAGCAGCCAAAAAGTGGGCTAACAAGTAAACAGAAATGGGTGGTGGGTTGGCTGTTGTGGCTGACCTGCCACCTTTGTATTTTGTAATACGTCATACATATTACGTCGTACAAAATATGTCATACATGTGACTGTCCAGGGATTTTATGAAATTCAGTGACAATTCCCCGCATTACTGGCCTGCCACTTGCAGCCTCGGGCAATCGGTAAGTATGTCTTGGGATGCTTATGCCATGAACATTTCCGGCACACTCGCCAACCCCAACAGCTCCTGGACTCCGCGCACATTCGCCAACCAGGTTTTCAACCTTCGGATCGCCATCACCTACAACCTGAGCCTCAACGAGGGGGAAAAAGATTTCATTGCGTTGTGCATGGATATTCCCCAACTCGCACCCCAGTTCCTTCCAGTCGCCGCCAACGTGCGCGAAGACTTTTGGATCAGTATTGCTGACCGTGCCACCAGTCCACACGCCCGCACCAGCGCACTGTTCTATGCCCTTCAAAGTCGTATCGCCCACGGTGGCGCTGATCTTGTTGGATCCATGAATCGTCTTGCTGAGTCCGCGCCCACAGTAGGGGAGTACTGGTGCCGAGCCGTGGTGGAATCCCTCACCGTGGACTGTGGGAGGGTGGGGCGAATGGCTCTACTTTCGGTCGCTGTAGACGATTTGAGGAAGAGGTTCCTGGTTTCCCAGTATGAGGATCTGCGTATCGGTTCACAGATGGCGGTGGAAGCATTACAGGGGAGTTCCACCTGCCAGTGCCACAACTAGCCAGTTTGCATTTTGTATGACGTAATACATATTACGTCGTACAAAATACGTCATACACTCCCCTTATTGAGGACGTAAAGACCGGACTGTCCGCCAACAAACAACGCCACCACCTGCACAAACCAACAACGCCGCGAACATGTTTTCCGGGCACCCCAACAGCGGTGGGTGGGAATATTTATTTATCAACTTCACCAGAAAGAAAGACGCAAAGGAGAAAACAATGAAGATCACCAGCTGGCACATCAACGCTTTTCTAACCCACCTTCTCGACTCCGCCCACCCACTTGAGCCTTTAACGTGGACTGCCATTCCCACCGCCGTTGACCGCGCACTGACGGACAAAGATAGTGGACTGTTCTTCTGGCCAGGTAGCGCACCGCTGCGTTCCCTAACCCCTGAGACCGTCAACCGCGTGTCCCGCATCCTCATTGAGGGGCTGCATTTGGGTGATCTTGCTGGCTCCCACCGTTTTGAGCGTGTTCAGCCTGGTGGCATTGATCGCGTCCTTGAAGCGCTTGTTGGACGCGCTGCGGAAAAGTCGTTCAACAACAGTGAGGTGCTGGCGTTTCTCAACGCTGCCCACGGCCTTATTTCCTCCCAGAAACGCCCGCTGCGTCACGCTCGCTAACAGGTGATGATGTTTTGTGGCGTGGTGCGAAAAGCGTTTTTCGCACCACGTCCCTTTTGGGGCGCTCCAACAATCCCCCACAACCATGAATGAGAGTTTTATCGTGTCCAGACCATCCCACAACGCTTTTTGGGACATGTGCGGTGTCATCGCCGGTCGGCAAGCCTGCCTGAAAGCGTTGGTGTTACCCAACTCCCACGGCCTGCCAGTTATCCACGTCCATATTCCGGGGCGTGCTGTGGATATTTTTCTTCACGCGGTTGGTGATGGTGGGGTGTTTTTCGTGGCAGACGATGGGGGCATCGTTGTGGACGTGGCGCGGGTTGCTGTGGAGTCCGGTTTTTTCGATGATGCGCCCGCCTCCCAAGAGGTTGTTGATGGGGAAGTGGTGGAGGTGTACCGGCTTTCCGCTCGTGCTCAGGAGTGGTTGTGTCAGTCGGTGTTGGCCTGAGTTCGGTGGGCGTTTCAAACAGTGAGTGGCTTGTATTTTGTATTACGTCATACATATTACGTCGTACAAAATACGTCATACGCACCCACAGGGGCGGACGTAAAGACCGGACTGTCCGCCAACAAACCATGCCACCACCTGCACAAACCAACAACGCCGCACACACATTTTCCGGGCACCCACACCCTGCCAGGTGACAAAGTATTAAACAGAACAACCGCACAGCAACCGGCACAGCGGACACACCAAGGAGACCAACATGACCAACACCATCACCCCAAACTGGACTGTCACCGCCACCATCGACGGCGAAGCCATCGCACTCGATGTTTCCGCTGCGCGATACACAACCAACAACCGCCTTGCCGTTCAGCTCTACGTGGCAGAGGGGGAGGACGCCGGGGAACTCTACGATGACCTCACCATCAACAGCGACGACATCATCCTGTTTGATGCGGACAACGTGGCTGTCATCAACCCCAACATCAACGACAGTGTTGTTCAAGCCATGATTGACGGCGGTTTCTTGGAGGCCGAACCTTTCGGTGGCTGCGCCATTGGTGGCCGACCAACCGCCATCTACGAACTGACTGACAAGGCGTGGGATTGGGTGGGGGAGCGCACCAACTCCGGGCAGTAGTTTCACCTCACTTGCGACCATGTTCTTATCGCCACTCCACAAGGGGGTGGCACCCAATCCGAAAGGACTTTCATCATGACCACTGTTACCACCGCCGAAGACCGTGCACGAGCGCAAGAGGTTGCGTCCATCATTAACAGCCAGATTCATCGGGGTGTGTTGATGTCTTTGGGTGCCAGCGGTTTGATTGCCACCATTTTCGAGGGAATGTCTGCGTTGATGTTTGACGCGCGAATCCTGCCCTTCAACAAGAACGGTGAACGTGCTGCACGTCCGGCGAAGATGAAGGTGTTTGTGGCGTTGGGTGGGGATGACACGTACACCGTTGTTGCCGTGAATAAGGGTGTTGATCATGCGCGTAAAACTACGGTCTATGCCGATGATTTGAACGCTGTTTTGCTTGCCCTTGATTTTGATGGTGCGGAGCCGTTTAACCCGCGCTACACCCACTAAAACGCTGCGTAATATGTATGACGTAATACAAAATACATATTACGTCATACATTTCCCACTGTTGTGAAACCATATTTCACGACAGTGGGCGTTGCCTTTCAGCCTGGTCAACACACATTCCCTGCCACAACCCCCGCACCTTACTTGTCTCCACACCAAGCCCAACAAGCCAGCACCCACCCACGTGATTTGTCATATGTCATACAAAATACATACGACACCACACGCGAAAAAAGGGACGTAAAGACCGAACTGTCCGGAATTCGTCCACACCCATGGAATACGGTAGACACAAACAAAACAACCCCCAAGGCAGGACATAATGACCCCACACACCACCGCCCCACGCCACCGCGAATTCTCCTCCCGCCGTGCCCAAGTTCAGGAACAAATCACCCAAGAATTCCTCGAATACACCACCACCGGAGCGCTCGCACAAATCCAGGACATCCTCAACGCCGTCAACACACTGGCCCAGGACGGCCCTGCCAACTCCGACACCCTCATGAACATCGGGGAAGCCATGATGATCGCCTCCAAGCTGGCCGATGAAGTCACCAAATCATGCGCTGCGGAAGCCACAGCCATCGACGTTAACCCCCGCGACGCCGCGAAAACCATCAGAATCAGCCCCAACACCCTGAAAAAGTGGATCGACAAAGACGACCACACTGTCGAACTACCCGACAACCCGTGGTGGATCACCACGCCAAACACCACCCCAGAGGCCGCCGACGTTGAACCACTGTCCGCCACCCTCTCAGAGGAACGCTCAGAGGAACGCTCCGAGGTTGCCACCCCAACCATCGACGCAGACACACCCAACACCGAAGAAACCGTGGTCAACACCCCAGCACACACGCCTGAACAGCTCCCCTTCGACAACCACACGCCCGAAGCACTCCCAGAAACGCCCAACCAACCCGCACCCCACGACCCAACTGTCCGCCACACCCCAACACAAAACCCCAGCTAAACCACACACCACCCACCAATAACTTCGGGCACCCCACAAGTGGCGAATGGAAAAGTCAGTGCTGTCACAAAGACAACCCCAGCGGGACACCACAAGAGGTATCCCCACCGCCACTTAGGAGCCACCGTGTCTGTACTTTCCCCCACCCAACGCCCCTACGCACCCCGCGTCCTCGGCACCGACATCTCCACCGCCACCAACCTGAGCGACGCCCTCAACGACGCCAACCTTGCATGGACACTCAACGAGACCCCTGCAGAAAACATTTCCCTCCTCACCGACGATGGTGTCACCACCACGTCAATCCCAGGCCACCGCCTGTTGATGCGCTCCGACAACCACACCACCCTTGGCGTGGTGGGTTCCCGCTACACCGCCGTCAACAACGCCGATGCGCTGGCCCTGGCCGATTCCGCGAAGATGCTGGGCGCAAAATTCGCCTATGCAGGTGAGCAAGACCACGGACGTAAAGTGTTCCTCACCATGTCCCTGCCAGAAGCCCAAATTGCTGTCGGTGGTCACGACCTCATTAACTTTGACCTCGTGTTGCGCACCAGCCACGACGGTTCCGGTTCCATCGTCGGTGAAGCCATGGGAACCCGCCTGGTCTGCACCAACGGTATGCGTGCCAACATTGACGGCACACAACAGCGCTGGTCTATTCGCCACACCCGCAACGCTGACAACGCCCTCTACCAGGCCCGCGACGCCCTCAAGCACACCATCGCATACGCCAAAGCGTTTAGCGCCCACGCGGAGCAGATGATTAGCTCCAAGTTCTCTGAGCGTGATTTCTCCGCCCTGCTTGATACCCTCTACATCGCCCCTGATGAAGATGACAGCCCACGCCGAATCAACACGTGGAATCGTAGGCGCGATGACCTCATGGACTTGTTCAGGAAGAACGACACCCAGGAGGAGGGGCGAAACACCCGCTGGGCAGCGTGGAACGCCATTGTCGAATACAACGACTGGTATCGCCCGGCGAACAACGGTGACACTGGCCGTGCAAACCGCAACTTCAACGGCGACAGCACCGGCACCAGCGCCCGCGCGTTTAGCTTGTTGAGCTAACCCCCACTCACAAACCCACCCCGCCATGTTCGGCGGGGTGGGTTTTTTCAGGTTTTTTCCCTGGACTGTCCGCCAACAAACAACACCACTAAAGGCAACCTGACCACTTTGTTTACAGGCGTATGTAAAACTCTTTTCAACCTTATTACAAACCCCAAAGAGGCCCACATGACCATCGCCATCACCCAGCTGTCACACTCCGAATCCGTGCACCTACTAATAGAAGCCCTCAACTCCTATTGGCCAGACACACACTTCACCATCACCAACCACGACGACTTCCTCGCACTGTCATGGACAGATGGGCCAACCCAAGAATCAGTAAACGTCATTGCAGGCTTCTACCAACCAGACTTCGCCCTGCCAGACTGGGACAACACCATCGTCATCGCACACCCAGAAGGAGGCTGCGAAGTCGTCCTCCCCACCCTGGGAGACCTCCGACTGGAACGCCGATTCAGCGCACGCACCATCGCACGAGTCGCCATCGACCTACAGCGCGAAGGCGTCACAGTCAGCCCCAATGAGGTCGCTGCAGTACTGGAAGGCCGCGACCCCAGCCACCAGGCCTACAATGCTATTTTTGCTCTCTCCCAGCAATACACCCCACCCAATTGGTGCCCAGTGTGGGTGTACGAGAATTCTTCTATTGAAGATGACGTCATGGAATTGTGTGACGCGATTTCACTATGGATCCATGATCCGGAGAATTTCACCCAGTGGGAGGTCATTGTTCGCGCGTTGCACGATTGGGAGCTTAGCTCGGTGCTGGCGTGGGCACTGTCCGTCAACGAGCCATACCGCCGCATGGTTCATGCGTTGCTGTCAGATGTGGCCACCCGCTGCTTGGCGACAGATGATTTGGAGACGGCTGTAGCTGCGGAATGGCTTGTGGAGGAGGTTATGCCTGTTGATGATGGTGGGTTGTTCCCCAAGCCTGTCACCAAGGAAATTTCGTGTCTCACCGAGATGGGTGACCTGTTGTGCCTGTTTGCTGGGTCTGATTTGTAAATGCGTTGAGTTCGGGCAGTGGTTGAGGTGGGGGAGGGAAAGTGAGTGCATCACCTCAAACGGGGTGCGTCACGTTTCCCAACTCTTTTTTGAAAGCAGGTCTGTCATGTTGCCTCACATTAACCGCCAACCACTTTTCCGTGACTCTGTTCTGGGTGGTGCAGTTTTTCTTGGTATGGCTGTACTGAACCACGTTTGGTCGCCGTTTGAGGTGTCGTCTTTTGCTGTCACCTCATTTTTCACGACCCTGGCGCTTGTTCATTTGATGCTTGCCGTGTTTTTATCCACCGACTGGAACACCGTCATGCTTGTTGATGATGCGGATGTGGCGGACGTTGAAGCTCCCCGCATGGCCGTTGATGACGATGATTTGGTTGCGGTTGCTCGTGCCACCAACGTGCTTGTTGAGGACAGTGTTAATGAGGTGGTTGCAGAGCGTTTTGCAGCGTAGAAACCTAGTGCAAAACGCTTGTATTACCGTAATATGTCATATGTAATACATATTACATATGACATATTACGGTACATTTCATTCTCAAATGTCGGCATTTGTCATACATCGTGTAATGCAAAAAACCACCTAAAAAGTGAACGACCAGCATATTTAATGGAAATAAGGCCGGTTCGTGAACACATGCCTGATAGAATAAAACCAGAATCTCGATCATGAAGATTTTTTCTCACTCTTTCGCCACACAAGGAGCACCATGAATTCATCACGAAAGAAAACCACTGCACGTGAGCGGGTCACCCGCAAGCCGTCGATTGTCCGCTCTCGAACCCTCATAATTGGTAATACCAAAGGAGGGGTCTCGAAAACTACCCTGTCAAGCTCAATCGCCTACGAAGCCGCACGACTAGGCCTCACAGTCTGTGTAGCAGACTCGGATAGTGGCTTCTCGTCCGTGACCGGGACTTTCGCAGGACGATACATTCACCCAGAAACTGGACAGACTTTGGAGGTGAAAAGCCTGGCCGATGCAGTAAGGCGTGGTGAAGACGCTCCTTTTTACCCCGTCCCGGCATGGACGCCAGATCCAAATGTCCCATGGCTTAAAGGCGGGCCAGCGATCCCCGGTGGAAAGATCTTCATCTCACCCGCAGCTGCAGAAACGGATCGTGAAAACCTCACCTCCGTGGTCTCCGAAAGCGGAGGCATCGAAGAGATGCGTCTCATGAACGCCTTGGAAACTGAATGGGTACGCGAAAATGCCGATCTGGTGATTATCGACATGCCGGGAATCAGACTTACCCCGCTCATTTCTTCCATGCTCCACGCAGCTGAACACGTCATTTTCCCTTTTTACCCAGAATGGCTCGCACATGAGGAGCTTGCGAAATTTGACGAGATTATCGGCGCATGGGAATCCGCGCACGGCAAGCCCATTAATTTCCTGGGCGCGATCCCCACGAGTATCCCACTGAATTTGAAACGTGCCCCTGGTGAGCGCCGTATCATCACAGAATCCGCCAAATGGCTGGACGAAACCTTCGGAGACAGCGTAGGGGTAATCGCCCCAGGAATTGAGCGCCGTAAAGCTTTTGCCCGCTCCCAAGAATTCGCCATCCCCATCTCCACCTACACGCGCACCCAAATTGAACGTCGAGATGTCGGCACAATTCCCGCAGCCTTGGCGAAAACGGCACTGACTGTCCTGAGTAAAATGCTGCCCAAGGAAGACGACCCGACAACCTCAAATCGAGTCAACTATGACATCGGGGCAATGCGTGAAGCACTAATCGCGCAGGAAATGCCCGATGAATGGCGTGCGATTATCGAAGGCCCAGACTTTATCGACTGGAAGGCGGACTGGCTTGCCCACGACCTTGATGACACCGAAGACACCGACACGGACACCAAAACGGAGGAGCAAAGCTAATGGCACAAAGGAAAAGGAAAACAAACACGGATCGGTTACTCGACCCCCTGACCGCAATACCTGAAAATGCTGGTTCAGCATCAGACCCTGCCCCAGTGGAGGAGTCAGCACCAGCTGTCCTGCCAGAGGAAATCGACCCGTGGCAGGACGCTCCCGCTGGTGTTGCGCTGATTAGCCCACCACCACCAAAAAAGAAGAGGCCAAAAAACCCGAAGCCGGTGGCCACATCATTCAGGCTCCCCGCCGACCTCCACGATGCGCTGGTAGACACCATCGAGGATCTGGAAATCACGGAGGATGTACGACTCAATCACTCCGAGATTATCCGTGGTGCGCTGGCGTTTTACCTCAACGAGTTGATGGTGGCGGAAGCTCGGAAAGACCGCCGCCGTCGCGCCGAACTGCTTTCCTCAATCGGGGTGGTGGTCTCAGATGAATGATGCTCGTGACCCATTCGCAGAGGAAGAAGTCACATTCAAAGGCCCCCAAACCCCACGCACTGCAGCCACCAACGACCAGGACGACAACCTGTTCGATGATGCCTACGACCTGGACAGTGAGGTGGAAGACGAATTCGACTTCGACCAAGACGAACCAGGGGAGTGGACACCACCGATCAACCCCGACAAATCCGGTGGCCGCCAGTTCGCCGGTGACGCTCCCGTAGCGTCATCCCCACGGCCAGCGCGTCGTGTGGAACAGCCATCTGGGCCTGGTGACCTGATTTTTGATGCCAATTTGGTGTTGGAACCGCAGTCACCACCGCAGCCCACCCCGAAGCCAGAGCCGATTCAGGTGGCATCGCAAGCCCCCACGGTCGCTCCGGTTCGCCCTGCTCCTCGCACACCTGCACCACGTTCAGCGGTGCAAGCCCCCGAGGCTGGTAAAGCTCCCAAAAAGAGTTTTGCGCAGAAAATGCGTTCCCTATTCTTCAAAGAGGACACCAGCTCCACCCAAACTGTCCACAGTTTGCAGCGCAGCCTCAACGGTTCGGTCAACATTGTCATGATCAACCGCAAAGGTGGTGTGGGTAAAACGCTGGTCACCACCCTTGCTGGCATGGTTTTAGCATCGCACCGCAAAGACCGCATTATTGCTGTCGATGCTTCCCCAGAGGGCGGTGAACTGGGTGATCGTGTGGAAAGGGAACAAAACGGCACGGTAGGTTCCCTCCTGGATCAGCTGGATTCGGTAAGTCGTTACTCCCATGTGCGTACCCACACCAGCCAAGACCAGTCTGGGTTGGAGGTGCTGGCCTCGGAGCCGCAAAAACCGATCAGTAGCGGACAGGAATACCGCGAACTGATGACTGTGTTGCGCAAGTTTTACCCTGTGATCCTCACCGACTGTGCCCAAGGCCTGAAAAGTGAACTCATGGAATCAGTGTTGGAGGAAGCAGACGTTCTTGTCCTCGTTTCCGAAGGCACCGATGGTATGAAAGCAGCCACACAGGTCGCCAATGACCTTGTGGATTCGCAGGGGCTTTATGGTGATCGTTTTGCCGCGCTTGTCGATGACATGGTGGTTGTCGTCAATCACCGTTCACCCAAAACGAATGTTGATACAGGCCAGGTCATGGAGTTTTTCTCCTCCGTGGCTAGGGAAGCGATTTCCCTGCCCTACGACCAAATGTTTGAGGGTGGTCGCGCCTTCACGTTGGATGAAATTTCCCCAGAAACCCGTGATGCTGCCATCAAGTTGGGTGCCGCGATTGTGAACTCCGCTGGATTCATGGAGGGTGGCCGGTGACCGAAGGTAAGCGCGTTGGTTGGACTGAGTGGGATGAAGAAGACCAGTGGTGGGAGGCTAACACGCCCACGTCCCAACCGGTGGTGGAATCCGCTAACCCTTTCGAAGACGAGACAGCGGTGTCCACCCCACAACCTGCACCGCAACCTCGGGCAATCCATCACCCGGTTCGTGCACAGTCTAAGGGTAAGTTTCCAGCAAGATTGTGGTGGGTTGGTGCCACATGTGTGGTGGTCATATTGATCGCTGCAAGTGTGTGGGCCGGAATGAAATTTGGTGAATCAACCCAGCCGGACGATACAGAGATTCCGATGGTTCCCTCAATCGTGCAGGGCGAATTCAATGATGATGTCGCCAATCTGCCACCAGTTTTAGAGGGGCAATAATTCACACTCCTTCGTGGTGATGGCAGATGGTTGCATCATCTCCACGAAGGAGTTTTCTTTATGCAGTTGTCCCCAGTAGATGATGTGAGACTACGTGGCGCTGTAACAATTCTCGCAGCTCACGGCATCCACACCCCCGCTATTGATGAAGGTATAAAACGCGAAAACTGGCCACCACTGTTGGTGGTTCAGGCGCTCACCGATGTGCATTTCTACGCCCCAACAGCGCTGCAGCTCGGTGTCGATATGGCGATGCTTCCACCGCTTCCCACCAACGCCCCAGAACCTGGCACCATTGGGGGTGCGCCGAAGCCCACCCCGGCATCGCTGACCAGCGACGTTGCCTCAATCCTTGCGCCACAGGGCGAACCGATCCTGTTTGACTACGCCCTTGATTCGCTTCGTGGTGTTCCCCTCACAGATTTGGATGGGGTGGGGGAGAGCAACCGGGAAAACCTGGATAAAGCCAACATCTGCAGCGTGTGGGATTTGTTGATGAAAATTCCCCTCCGCTACCTTGACCGCTCTGAGCTAACCCCCATGTCAATACTGCAATCGGGGCAGAAATCTGTCACCTTCATTGGGGAAGTTATTTCTAAGCGCGTCAACTACGCGAAAACTCCGTATGCGCGTTTCACCATTTCAGATGGTGTCACCCATGTCAGCTGCATGTTTTTCCGCGCCACGTGGATGGGACACCGTTTTAAGCAGGGCGACAACGTTCTTGTGCATGGTGATGTCACCGATTTCAATGGTTTTCTGTCCATGTCTTCCCCCATCATGGAAAGCCTTTCCGACACCAACGTGCCTTTGTTGGCGATTTATCCGCAATCCCCCACCCACCAGGTCACCACGTGGCTTCTCCGCAAAGCGGCACTCGATGCTTTACGCCGTATTCCACGCCTTGATGATCCGATCCCCACGGAGATGCTGGAACGCCGAAAAGTCATGGGCCGGCTAGAGGCTTTACAAGCAATCCACGTCCCAGAAAGTGCAGCTCAGGCCACCCGTGGGCGTGAACGCATCGTCTACGACGAATTCCTCCGACTCCAACTAGCGTTGGGGGTTATCGCCCACGCAAAGAAGAAAGAATCCGGAATCCAACACCGCAGCACCGGCACCCTTGTCGATGCGTGGCGTCGCACCCTTCCCTACGCTTTGACCGGCGCCCAAGACCGCGCCATTGCTGATATTCGCGCAGACCTCCACAGCGAAGCCCCCATGAACCGGCTTCTCCAAGGTGATGTGGGTGCAGGTAAAACAGCCGTTTTGATCGCCACTGCCTTGATGTCTGTTGAGGGTGGCCACCAGGCCGTCATCATCGCACCATCAGAGATCCTGGCACGCCAGCATTTTGAGGAAATCAGCGAAGCCCTCACCCCCATGGGAATCCAAGTAGACCTGTTGGTTTCCAAAGCGTTGCCACGGCCACGCAAAGATGTGCTCCGCGACCTTGCTGATGGCACCTGCAAACTCGCCGTTGGCACGCACTCGCTGTTGCAGGACACCGTGGACTACCACCAGTTGGGTGTGGTGGTTATTGACGAGCAACACCGTTTTGGTGTGGATCAACGCGCCGTATTGTCCACCAAAGGCGCTGGCGGGAAAACACCGGACACACTGCAGGCCACCGCAACGCCTATTCCCCGTACCAGCGCAATCACCGTTTTTGGTGACATGGATGTCTCCATCCTGGATGAAAAGCCACCTGGGCGAAGCCCCATTGTCACACAGTGGATTCCAGAAGCATCCCCCGATGATGACGATGCGGAATGCTGGCAGGCAATCCGCGGTGAGGTCGCTCGTGGCCGCCAAGCGTTTGTGGTGTGCCCTTTGGTGCAGAACTCTGCAGGTCAAGCATCTGAAACGAAGATGGCCGCCTCTGCAGAATCCACCGCCGAAGAGTTGCGGGACGGTGCGTTGCAGGGTCTTCGCATTGGGGTGGTGCACGGCAAATTAAAGCCTGCAGACCGCTCCGCTGTGATGACTGCGTTCGTGTCCGGAGATTTGGACGTGTTGGTGGCCACCACTGTCATTGAGGTAGGAGTGTCTGTTCCCAATGCCACGGTGATGGTGGTTCTCGACGCCTGCAAATTTGGTTTGGCGCAGTTACACCAGCTCAGGGGTCGTGTTGGTCGTGGCAAGTTCGCTGGCCAATGCTGGCTTGGTGGGGAAGCTGTCGGTGATGGACAAGCCCGCATGGAGGCAATGTGTGGCACCGACGATGGATTCAAGCTTTCCGCCCTTGACCTGGAAATCCGTGGCCCTGGAAGTCTTATTTCCACCGCGCAGGCCGGTAAAGAATCCGGTTTGGTCGTTGCTGATCTGATTCAGGATGAAGCAATCCATATGGCTGCACGGGAGGATGCGCAAGCGTTGCTGGCACGTGATCCTTCGCTTGCACGTCACGCGAAATTACGGGTGGAAGTACAACTCGCACTAGGCGATCAAGCCGACTACCTGCTGAAATCCTAATTATCGGGCAGTTTGTGAACACCCCAATGTTAATTTGTTTCTCGTCCACCGCACCTACGAGTTCACATAAAGGAGTGAAGCACCATGGGTCTAATAGCTGGCGCAGTTCTCGGCAGCCTGGCGTTGCTGATCAGTCTCGCAGTCAACATCTTCACCACGCTTAACCCGTTCTTCTAGAACACTTTTTCTATCCACACCCCATCTCAAATCTTTTTCTATAGGAGTTTTCACATGATCACTGATCTTCTTTCCAGCGTCGGTTCCAGCGCACTCGGCTTCGGTTCCACCATCCTGGAATTCACCGGCCTCAACGAGTTCGATTCCGGTTCCTCCCTGCTCAACACCGGCTCCACCATCATCAAGGTGTCCCAGCACCCAGTGGTTGGCTGGCTGTTCGACAAGTTCTTCTGATCCACCAACCCCCACCCACCCATCAACCTTTTCTAGGAGAATCATCCATGGATCTGTCTTCCATCGCAGACGCAGGATCATCCGCACTTGACGGCCCATTCGGCTCCCTCGGCTTCATCGCAGTAGGTGTCCTCGGCGTCCTCGCCCTAATCGGCAACATCGGCTCCATCCTGCCTCTCCTGCCTATCTAAAACCTGGCACACAGTTTGCAAGCACTGAACCCCGCTCCTTGACCCAAACAAGGAGCGGGGTTCAAAACTTTTCCGGGCACCCCACACACCCCACCTGGAAACCTTTCAACCAGACAAACAAACACAGATCCGTTGAAAGGAACCCCACCATGACGCTCATGCGCATCCCACCCCACACCACCACCCAACTCGAACACCGACGACGCCGCGCCCACCTGGCCAACTACGACGACCTCCCCAAATCCGTCATCTACATCAAATCCACCGGCAAATGGATCTGGGAAGCCACCGTCACCCCAGACCTCCTGGTCACAGTCAGGAAAGTGAATAGCACCCGCATCCACAGCCTCGATGCAGACATCGTTGACCGCGACGCCATCTACAACAAGTATTCCCCATCGAACAGCCCTGCAGACATCGCAAAAACCATCGACAATCTCATTCGCACCAAAACGAGGCAGGTAGAGCAGTGAGCTACATCGACTTTTTCAACGCGCCACAGAAAAACCCCGTCCGAGGCAAACTGACATTCAGCGACGCTGAACTCGCCAAAGCTATCGGTTCCGCCCGTTTCGACATCAACAATCGGATTCCCAGTTACCGCGAATTCGATGGTGCGCGACGCCGAATGGTCTGCAACCAGGAAAACAAGCTCACCCTCAACGACACATACCGGCACCTCAACGACGCTGGCCTGCGCAAATCGTACACAACCTACATCGTGGAACGGTTCAACCGTGGCTCCCAAATCCCCGACCGGTTGTGGAGGCACCTTGAGTGGGATGCCAAAGAAGCTATCTGCGCCACCCCACGTGGTCTGCGACTCGAACTCACCCCAGATTCACCAACCGCAATGATTTTCAACGCCCCAATGGTAAAATCATTGGCGATGCCATCCGCATCATCGTGAGGTTCTTTTTGGTGGGTGACAACCTACCGAAAACTGTTTTTTCGTGGCGAAAGAGCAAAGAACAGCGCATAAACCCCCAGCCCACACTGGGGGTTTCGCATTTCCCACCCCAACGCGGCGTGAACACCCTAGTGGTACTGTCCCCACAATCATTCACCGCCGAAAGAAGCCCCATGAACCTGCCAGGCACCTACAGTCACCTCAAAGCCGCACTCGATGACTCCGCACTCGCCTCCACCGAATATCAGCTGCACTTCGCAGCCACACTAGGCAAAACACCCCGCTGGCAGCTCCATTCAGATGGCACCGCCGAATTCCTCACCCGAACCGGCCACATCCTCACCGCACACATCCATCCCATTGGCGTGTTCCACAACAAGATTTGGACGTGGGCATGGGCAGACACCCATATCACCGACCGCCACACCGACGCTGCACTGCAGGTACGTGACTTCGGACTGCAGTACAACATCAACATCCTCACCCGCACCAGCTTCAACCTGGGGGACTGGCGCACCCTAATCACCCCGAACCAGCTGGTCACCGCCCCAAAAATCATCCACCGCATTTGGCGGCACTTCGCATTCCCCATGCCAGATGGATCCATCCTCTACGCAGCACTCACCACCCCCAACCTCGACCTTCCCGCACCCACCACCCAAGGAATCGCCCAAACACTACGAACCACCCCCAACCTCGTTCCCGTCACCAAAAAACGCCGGGCGCTGATTTCCTACGCCAACATTCGCAGCATCGTGCGCCAAGAACGCCGAACCTCCCACACCATGCGACTCCACACAGACACCGGATCAGTCGATGTCAGCTGGCCACACGACGAATACGTGATCGCCACAGCTCCGCGCACACGCCCCTGCGACAATGATCCCCATGAAAATCAGCACACCCCAACGCCACCTCAAAGACCGTGACGCCACCACCCTCTGGCTAAGCAGCGACCAAAGTGCCGCCATGGCGCACCTGGATGAACAAATCCGAGGCCAACATGACGGACTCACCCCAGGAGACCCCAACCCCGCACCACTCGAACAGTGGATCACCCGCACCTACGGCACACTCCCCCCAGCCCCCAACCACACCATCACCGGACGACTCCGCCACTGGCAAGCCACCAGACTGTCCGACTCCCAGCTAATCATCATCAACGACACCACCGCACCCGCAGTCCAACGCCTGGCACGCACCCATCTGTTCACCACCACCCCAGAGCTTCCCAGCACACTTCACCCACGCATCACCCTCGTCTGGGACACCACCCACACCCCACCTGCAGCCACCAGCGACCACACCGCAAGTCCCGGAGCACTCCCCGAAGAAAACACCTGCCACGCCATCACCCTCGACAACCAGCGCAGCATCGAATGGGTACGCACACCCAACACCCACCACATCAGCACCGACATCATCAACATGATGGCCAAAGCCGGTGGAATGCTCCCACCCTGGCTTCTCAGCGGCGACACCGCACACACACCCCACACCCACCCTGTTGAGCACTGGCAGCAACTACTACTGTCCGCCTCACAACACCCCTGGACACACCCCACGCCCCGCAGGTGGGAAGCAAACGCTGTTGTTGCAGGTCTTTGTGCTGGTTTGTTCACCCTGACCTCGCAGAAAGTCGGCAACACCACAGTCAGTACCCTTGCCAGCCCCACTCCATAGCGTTCGGGCATATGTGAACACCCACTCGATAGATTAATCAGCGTTCCCTTGAAAACACCCAAAAGGGAAAAGTACATGCCACCGACTGTGGCACCGGAATCAAAGATGGGAGATGGAATGTACTCCAACACTGTTTTCATTCCCCACAGAAAGCACCGTTTAGCCACCCACCCATGGTGTGGTCATTCAAATCACGTGAACCCCCACAGAAGTCCAATACTGACAAAGCAACAGGGCATGATCCAGGCAAAGAAAAAATGTGGCCCGTAATTTTCATTGTGCCCCCCACAACAACAACGTTTAGAAAGAAGACCCCGTGACCAACCTTGTCGCCCACAACGCCCCCGAGGCCGTGGAACACGCACCCACCTTCCACCAATCCGTGGAAGAAAACATGGCTGGCGGAAGCCTCACCGTAAAGGTCAGCAAAAACGACGAAGGTGACATCGGCATCGAATTCCGCAACAACGACCATGTTGGATGGTACGTCCTCGCCCAAAGCTTTGAGGAAGCAAAAGCGTTCCACAGCTCCGATGCTGATGCTGCCAACGACGTGTTCAGCGTGGAACACGACGAACCACTATCCCTCTACCTCACCGCCTATCCAGCGGGGGAGGGGCGCCCAAATCCACTTGTGGAGGCATTGAACCATATCCCCGCGATGATTCGTGAACTCAACGACTCTAACGGGCCAACGCCTACAGAAGAGCAGGTCGTGCCAGCCAGCAAGATTGTGGAGGTCATTAACAGTTTACGAGACGATGACGATGATGTGCGTAAAGCGTTAACCCAGCTGATTTCCCCCACCACGTAGAAACGGACACCCCGATGTTTGACCTCATGAACAACACCCTTGAACAGGAGTGGGACTATTTCGCCAAAGACGCCACCAAAGATCACGAACTCACCATCATCCGTGAGGATGGCGTGTACCGCCATCTCCGCGTCGCAACACCAGGAACCAACACATATGCCTGGGAAATTGTCACCTGGCCAGGCCATTTAGCAATTTCCGGAGACGTGGGCGACGGCTACACTTTCTCCCGACTGTATGACATGTTCGATTTCTTTAATCCACATGCGACAACCAACGACACCATGCCCTCCATTGATTTTCACTATTGGGCGGAAAAACTTGGCTTCGCACAACGAGGCACAGAAAAGAGGTTTTCACCCGAGCAATTCCTCCACCGAGTGCGCGAAGCAGCCGAAGCGTATGCGAAAGAATACGACAAAAACATCGACGTTGAAGCGTTGTGTACTCAAGCGTCACACCACACCGACAACGAATACACTGCACGAGAATGGGCAAGGGACGAAGACACCGTTCTCTCCCAAGATTTCTACTGGGAAGCAGACTTCTCCGTCTACGACCACCACTACGTCACTGCCTGTTTCGCCATCGCTGACACAATTCGACGCTACAACGACGTGAAGAAAACCCCGCAAGAAAACATCACGGCACCCGCCACTGTTTAACCCACCCCCTTTTTTCATCCCAACCATTTTCAAGGAGTATCCCATGGCACTACCAACCCTCACCGCCGAACAACGCGCTGCAGCACTAGCGAAAGCCGCAGAATCCCGCCGAGTACGCGCCGCATGGAAAAACAGTCTCAGCCAGCGTGAAATTAGCGCCACCACCGGTTTGGAGCAGGCGTTCAGCAACGAAATTTTGACTCGAACCCGCGTGTCAGAATTCCTGCAGAGCCTTCCAGGTCTTGGAAAAGTGAAGGCCACAGAAGCGATGCAGGGACTCAAAATCGCAGAAAACCGACGCATCAAAGGCTTGGGTGCAGGACAGCTCGAATCAGTCCGTGAACTGTGCCGAACCATTGACGAGAAGCAGGGACTCACCCACCTGTAAAAACCCTCCACAACGCAAAAGCAGGGCCTGAACATGTTGGCAACATGTTCAGGCCCTGTCTGTGTTAAACGGCAACAACCCACCTGCAAAACGGTTTAGGACACCATTTCACGAATTGCAGCCACCCAATCCTGCGACCATGTAAACGATTCGATCCCATCAGCGATGTAAACCGATCGGAAACCAGCCTCGGAGTGGGCACCCGTCTTCAAATAATCAGGATTGGTGGCAAGATCCATCAACCCTGAATTATCCTCCAACAAGTCGGTGGCCATCGAGGTTACCGCTGCAGGCAAATTACCAATATCAGTAATATTGGTCATTCCCGCATTCTCGAAGCCCACACCCAAACGCTGTGCAATATCCGCCAACCCGAGGTTGCGAGCAACATTGTCAGCCACACCAGGCAACGCCTCAATAATCACCGGAATATCCTGCAACTGCGCATACAATTCCGGCAACGCTTGCGGCATCTGTCCAATAGTCGATGCAATCATCGCCACACCGGCACCCGTAGGATCACCAGCTGCAATCATCGCACCACCCGTAACCAGCGTAATCAGCATTTCAATGGTCTCAGGCGACAGTTTCAGCGGTGGAAGCCCAGAGACCTGCGCAATCGTGTTGACAGCCTCAACAGCCAGCAAGCCACCCATACGAGTGTTGCCAGCAAGAGCTTCCTTCGCCACACCCGCCATGTTGGTGCTGATGTTTTCACCGATCTGAACCAAATCACGCGCCAACTGCGAATTCTCAGGCAACGAACAAACAATGTCGCCAGGAACACACAGCGACACCACGGAACCCACCAAATCACCAAAACCTTGCTCACGCTGACCGGCGACACCGCCACCAGCCACCGCATTCATGGTGATCGGGGAAATGCCCTGAACTTCCTCACCATCAGGTGACACACCTGTTGTCGCACCACCCAACGTGCCCTCATACTTCTTCGACGTTGAAGCAGTAGTCGAAGCTGTTGTTGGCGACTCCGACGTGGTGGGGCGGGACACCGCACCCGCTGCAGCTGATGTCGTAGACGACGATGCTTCCTCCGCAGGTTCCGTCGTGGGGCGCGACTGCGCACCCGCTGCAGCAACAGATGACGCAGACGATTCAGATGACTCAGATGTTGGGGTTTCCGACGCCGTGGACTCCGAAGACTCCACCACATCACCAGAAGCATCACCAGACACTCCACCCACCACCGAAGAAACATCACTGATCTGCGAAAACTCCGCCACCGGCAACGTAGACGACTCCGCCACAGGTGTTGCAGCACACGCCGACGCCGACGCATCCACACAACCGGTCTCCATCAAATTACCGGCAGGAATACCCACCAAATCTGATGGAACATCATCACCAATCGTCTCCAACTGCAGCGTCAACGCAGCGATACCAGCGGCACCACTAAACAGACTCACACAGTCAGCAAACGTCAATTCATCACACGCACCCGCGCGATAAACCTGGCCAACCTGATCCTGTAGCACCAAATCACGACCCAACACACGATCCACCGTGTCTTGAGTACCCGCATCCAACACCTTGTCGAACACCAAATCAGTGCGTTCAGCAATGATGTCGGAATGATCCGCCAACACCGCCATGTTTTCTGGTGTCGCCCACACCTGGCCAACACCCAATTCGAGGGATGCTTTCTCCGCATCCGACAAATCCACAAGCACCGACTGACGTGGGGAATCACCCAAACGACCAGGGACAATAACGCCAGTCGCAGCCTCGCGGGTTGCGTCATCATCACTGTCATCAAAAGTTGGAAGCTCAGGATCAACAGTGTCAGAAAAACCCGTGATGTTGCTTGCCTGCGACACCTTCACCGGAGCCGCAACAGAATGCACCGCAGAAGAAAACGTTGGGGCCTGAACAGTCGCAGAGGAATTAGTCATCTCAACAGCCGATGACTCATGGGACGGCGTAACCGACGACGTAGGCGATGATTGTTGACCAGCCACCACCGGCGCAGACGTTTTCTCCGCACCCGCATCAGACTGTCCGCCCAACAACTGGCCAGCAATGCCAGACACTTGGCCAGCCGTCATCTGCAACTGAGCAATCGAAGGATCTTCCATCAACTTCTCAACCGCATCACCCACCACTGCAGGCAATGTGGGAACCTCCGCAGAAGTACCCACCAAAACGTTCGCATTCTCGTCACGCTTAGGATCAGCGAACAACACAACACCAGCAACCGTCGAAGGATCAACACCGGTCTGGCGGTTGCCGATCAAAGTGGCCACATCACCAGCGATATGAGCACCCTGGGAAAAACCAGCCAGCACCACACGACCATCACAGTTGTCTTGTGCATCCTGAATTGTGGCCAACGTTTTTTCAACGCCTCGTTGCACCGACTGCGCGTAGCTTGTACCAGACACACCGGCGTCGGCGTCATAAGCAATGTAGGTCTGAGAAAACCCCGAACCCAACGCCTGCAGCGGCTCCGCAAATGATCCCAACATGCCCACCGGTTCCGATGCGCTTTGATCGCGGTTAATCTCAAACGTTCCAGGAACCGCAACCAGCATCAGTGGAGCACACTGAACACCAGCGGACACTTCCGTGACCGGCGCTTTCGTGTTGGTTTCCCACGCCAAGGCGTTTTGTACCATTTCGTTTTGTTTCAGAGCTGAAATCCCCGATTCGGCGGTAAGTCCACCAGCCGTTCCAGGAAGGCCATCAAGATCTGGTAGCTGAACCGCGCCAGGAATTGCGTCAACGACCTGCGCTAACACGTCCTCGGTTTGGGCTGTGGCTACCGGAGGGGACAGCATTCCCGAAACAACTGCAACTGTGGCGCAGGTAGCGCCAACCGCCGAAAGGGATTGTGAAAATCTCATGGAATCCTCCTCTCAAGAGGTCTATCTGCGACAGGTTGCTGCGTTTTGCCGGTGTCACCGGCCCAGGGCCTGCCGCGCGAAAAACATATCAGGGGACTGTCCACACACTGGTCAGACGATTTTAGGCGGGTGACAGAATAGGCAGAAACCAGAAGAACCGGTAGCAGGTGGGAAGCTCTAAAAGCGTAGGAGAATCGACGCGGAATCACAGCAAATCTTCCCCCCGCGTGCCAAGCAGATCCCGCAGAATCGTGCGGAACCAGGCCAGCCGATTCTTGATCCTGGCGGGGCTGAATTCCCAAAAATTCATAGAAAGTCGCAGGTCAACGAATGTTTTTATCTTTTTTGCAGTGAGATGTGATCCACCTTCCTCGTCGATGATGCGTGCAACGACTCGTGGATCCATTCGCTGTCCGGAGCGTGTTTTAGGCAGGAGCCAGCCCCACGACTGTCGCAAATCAGCGGTGATTTTCTGTGATTCCCGGCTGGGATCGGGGACGCCTGCAAAGCGGTTGGTTTTTCTTCGCTTCGGAGCAGATTTTTGAATCTCAAACGATTTTATTTTTTTGAGTAACCCAATGAATATCTTAAAGATAAAAGAAACCTGAGCCCTAGCGGGATAGGTGGACGAAAACATGATTTTCCGCGCGGTTTTCCACAGGCTTCGAGCCGCCAAACGCAGCGTAAAAGCGTTGGATGAGGTCGCCCAATTTGGGCGTGCATCGCGGGGTTCTTCCCGCACCCAAGCTCTTTCTGGGGTGACCAAATCCTGCACCGACGCGACTTTTGTCTGATTGATCCCAAAAAGGATTTTTGCAAGACATCTTTCTACTGTCGTGAGGTGGCGGCCACCCGCGCAATCCACCGCCCAACCAGTATTTCGGAGAACCGCGCGCAGGGTGCGGACGTTTTTTTCAATCGAATCGGCGGTCATCTGATGCAGTGGCTTTCCACGCCCGCCAGGATCAATTTCTGGTCGCTCTACCGCGATCTGACGCGCGCGTCGTGCGATAGTGGCATGAGATGCGGCAACTCCACAGCCGGTCACACCATCAGCAAAATCCGAAATTGCATGTAGCAAAATCGGCAGGTGCTTTTTGGCCATCCGTTTCATGGCAGGAGCGGTAGTGACCTGGGGGTCGGCAAGAGCGCCCTCGATCCATAGTTTCCTGCTTTGCCATCGGAGACCCGATTCGGGGGCAGGGAGGATGAAAGATTTCGCCCGGCCATCGCGGCGCAAGTTGAAAGTGCGATCGAGTGCGTGCGCCCACGCGGTAAAAGCGCTTTCCGCGTCGTGATCGGCCTCCGCTTCGCGGAGCGCCCATTCTAACTCTTGCTCCGTGGTCAGCCCCTGGGGCAAGCCACGGAACTTTTTGCTAAAAGTGTCTTGGCCTTTTTCCGTGCGCAGGCGACATAAAATTCCATCCAGGGTGCGTAGCCTCGAAAACCGCCTCAAGGCCTCCTGGGGGCAAGTTCCCAGAGCGGACTCAAACGACATCCCTGAAAAACCCTGTGCAGGCTCCAGTGTCTCAATAATCCTAGGAGAACATTTTTTGGTTGTATTACATATTACGTCCTGATTACTCTCAGATTGAGTAATTTGGCATGAAAAACCCCAGGTCATAGCCGTTTTTTCTTCAAATCTTGCCAAAGGCAAGTGGGTACGACTATCCTGGGAATCAACGATCCGCATCGTCATTCCCTTCAATTCGGGGGAATTTTGAGAAGAAGCTGGACACTTCCCTCAAACAAAAACTTTCATTCCCCTTGTGGCTGTCACTCCACGAGGGGAATTTTTGTATCCCCGCTATTAAATTTTTCCGGCCCTCGATTCGAGGGGTTAAATTCAGATCAGCGCACGGTCTCCTGGGGTCGGCAAAAGTGGGGCAATGTGCCCTTGCGTTAGTTAATCACACGCGCATTCTTTACAATTGAGGCGCGCTGAGATTTAGCCTAGCAGGAAAATTTAGGCTAATAAACAGTCCTGTCGAATTTTGCTTCTTTCCGCAGCCCGGTAGGTTATGGTGCACCCGTTATCTGTGCAGGAGAATCAAAATGATGAGCTTAAAAAAACGGCGCAAAATTAGGCGCGTTGCATGTGAATTGGCTCACACTGCAGCTTCCGACGAGAATGGCCTGTCTCTGAAAAGTGTCCTAGCGGCTACAGCGAAAATTCGAGGGCTAAAAGGGATTTCAATTAAAGTTGCCTCCCTAGAAACTGGAAGGCTGGCTTGCGCCCGCGTAGCCGATGACATCGCACGGATTTCCGTCACCCCAGGATGCGCGACCCTCCAACACACTCTGGCTCACGAGTTGGGACACCTGGTGTTGGGACATAAAGGAATTCCAGGGGTTGAGGTCGATCTGGATCTTTCTAGCTGCCCACCGGGTCTTGAGGCCCTGCATAGAAAAATGCTTCCAGCGTGTTTTAGCAGACAGGAGCAGATGCAGTCGGAATGGGAAGCTGAATTCTTCGCTTCCGAATTCTTGACCATCCTTCCCGGTGCAGGCAGGCCCCGCGCGGTCAGTGAATTAATCTACGGACTCGCCTAAAACAGAAGGACTTTTCCATGTTTCACTTGTCACCTAGTGACAACTTCACCGTTCCACTTGTCATTGCGATTGCCTTGGCCTTAATTGTTTTAGTTCAGCTGTATGTGGCGATTCGGCGTAGCACCCTGTACGCACTCAGTTTGACTGCCATTGGCCTGTCGATGGCAGGATACGCAGTTTTGATGATTCCACCAGTCGAAGAGTGGCTGACTGCCACCGTAGGCATTCGGGCGATTTCCCCACTACTAAAAGACGTTTTTCTGTTCATATCTTTAGTGTCTGTCTCAATGGTGTGGGGCAAGATCAATGTTCCCAGAAAAGTGTCCATACCTGCACAAACACTAGTTTTCATCATGCCGATCACCGCATACTTGTCGTGGATCAGTAATCGCGCCTTGTGTGCCTTTGAGACCACA
This sequence comes from Corynebacterium crudilactis, assembly GCF_001643015.1. NCBI lineage: Bacteria > Bacillati > Actinomycetota > Actinomycetes > Mycobacteriales > Corynebacteriaceae > Corynebacterium > Corynebacterium crudilactis. Next base: position 47,399 of record NZ_CP015623.1, on the reverse strand, counting down.
CCCGAGTTCCAAGCCTGTGCGCAAGCCCAGCCTCTAGGCTTTGCATCTCAGCTGTACACGTACTTCCTAGTCCTCACCTTCCTGATCATCACCGTGATTTTTATGTGGTCAATCATTGGACCACATAATCCTGAGAAAACAGCAGGTAGGATCCTTTTTTCCGCGCTGGTCGCCACAATTTTGTGGACGGCAACCGCGACCGTAGGTGTCTTCGAGGTCTTCTATACCGGTGAACTCGGCCCCGATCAATACCTTTTACGCACCCCTCTGGGACTACTGGCGTCACTCCTGTGGATGACCACAGTGATTTACCTGCCAGCACAGCGCATTGTGACTGCAATGCTTTTCCGGCGTTGGACGCAACCGCTGATGGAGAAGCTTTCCACCAGCAAATCGCCGTCACTCATTTTTGGTGATGGCGCACGATACACCGTGACAGACGCCATGGACGCACTACGGTTCATGCTCCACAAAGATGGCGTGGAAATCGTATTTTGTGAATCCACCGACCCAGTTTCCACGCTGGTCGCCTACCTTGAGGGCCGTGAATTACCAACAAAGGTGGGTTTGCCTGCAGCCGCATCCACATCCGTTCAGCGAGCATGGTTGGTGATGGTGTCCCGCGAACTCCAAAAAACCAGGAAAGGCGCGCATGAGGCGAGCAGCATCAGTAGTTAGTGAAATTTTTGCCCCCTGGGTGATCAATATTGGGTTTTTCCTCGTCCTGGGGGCTGTGACCAAAAATTGGGTGCCAGCGACTGCTTCCGCCATTGGCACTGGTGTTGTTCCCATGGTGCTGATTTTGGTGCTTATGCGCTCAAAAGATGTCGGTGGGCACCATGTGACCTCTAAACGCCAGCGCGGCCCCGTTCTGGTGGGGATTGTGGTGTGTGTTCTCGCACTCATTGGGGTGTTGTGCGTGCTCGCCACTGATCCGCTGGTGTGGACAGGTGTTTTGATGGCGTTGGCGTTTGTTGTGCTGTTCACTGTGATGACAGCGGTGGGGAAGATCAAAGCGTCAATTCACGTGGGATTGTGGTTGTGTGTGACGGTTTTCCTGGCCGGTGAGGTTTCACCGTTGTGGCTTTTTGCGGTGGTTGCAGTACCGGTTATTGGGTGGTCTCGTGTGGCGTTAAACCATCACACAGTGGGGGAAGTGAGTGTTGGTGCGTTGCTGGGATTAATGGTGTCCTGCGTGACGCTAATGGCGTTTTAGCTGGTGGAGTCACCTTTTTGCCGGATGGATTTTCTGCGGCGTTCACGCCGTTTTTGTCTTTTCTCAAACCAATTGTCGATGCGTGCAGCGTGCAGTTCGGCGGGGCTGAGACGTTCACGCACTTTTTTAATCCAGGTGACGTAGCTGTCCCATTCTTGCTGGTTGGTGGTTTCGAAGAATTCGATAGGAACTTCAAACACTTGGGCTAAAGCCCTAAGTTGATGACCATTGGGGGCGGTTAATTCTCCGGAAAGAATGTTGGAGACATCGGTGCTCGACACTTTGAATGAGCTTTTTGCGGTGAAGCCGGCTATCTCGTCCGCTGTGTAGGGGCCACGGTCTGCGGGGTACACGTAGTCAACGAGGAATTGCAGGCGATGTTGAATTGCTAGTTTCATCTGAAAACCCTCTTTTTGTTGATCTGTCTACAAACCCTATGTTAAGCATACTAGCGATTTTGATATTTTTTCCCAGTAAGTAGGGGTGGGTTTTATCCACCCCATCAATGGGGGTTATTTGCTTTGTTTCTTCTTTCTAGATTTTTCCTCAATTTTTTGGAAGTACTCGGCCCGAGAATTATCCCAAGCTGTATAGATTCTTGATTTATCAAAACCCAAGATTATGGCAAGCGTGGCGGCTCTGCGGGGACTGATGGCTGACTGTCCGCGCTCAATGGCGGTGTAGCTGGGGACAGTAATTCCAAGGTTGTCTGCCACCTCTTTAGCGCTAATCAGTTTAAGGTATCGCAGGTCGGAGAGGGTTTCTTTGCCTGGTTCAATATTCATCAATCTGCCTGGATCGCATTCCAGAATATGGGCGATGATGGTTAAAGATTCCAGACTGGGGATGGTTTTGCCTTTCGCCCACAACCAGACCGTTTTGTAGTTGACGTCGATGATTTCAGCGAAATCAGCGACGGTCAGCCCCTTCTGTTCGCGCAGTTGAGCAAATTTCTCGTGACTAAATTTCACGTTAGATTTGCTCATTAAAAATCCCAACTTTCATGCCTGAGCGCCGAAAAACATTCCAAGAAACTTAGGAATGAATGTTACTTGATTGTGACCATACCCCGAGGTGCTTATCAAAAAACACCAAGGTGACCATTACTTTATTGAAATAATAAAAGAATCCAACTAGGTAAAATCAGCAAGGACATCAGACAACTTAACAGTAAAAAAATAGCCACAAAACACACTCCGGGCAACCGTGCACACCCCACCGATAAATTCCTCCCAAAAGCTAAGGGAAGGAAACACAATGCCCCAACAACACCAACAAATCGCTGCAACAACCAAGAAAAAAGAAAAAGAACTCGCCCGCCAACACAACATAACAGTTGTACAAGAACTCACCCCAGAAGAACGCAGCGCAGTAGGCTACGCCAACGCCACACTAATCCAAGGCACCTTCCCCTACAGAAAAACCACCGACCACATCCACACCGTCAAAAACGGCAACCTCACCATCACCATGTCCTCCGTCAACGGACTGCCCTACGGGGTTTACCCACGTCTCATCATGTGTTGGCTGGTCAAAGCCGCCCAAATGAACCACCTCGACTACGACAAAACTGACCCAGAACGTCTCCGAATCTCCTTTGGCACCAACCTCGCAGCCTTCATGCGAGACGTAGGAATCGACACCCGCTACGGAAAAAACAGCACCTCCGACCGCGCCCGAGACCAACTTCTCCGACTTTTCAGCACCACCCTTTCTGTACAACGCGACTACACCCACGACGGTGATAACATCACCACCGGACACATGACACTCATAGGAAAAGCCTGGAAATTCCGCTGGAACAGTGAAGATCCCCACCGCTTCCTCCACGACAGCCACGTCATCCTCACCGAAGAATTCTTCGACATGCTGGTTAACAACGCAGTCCCCATCGACATGGACATTGTGCGCCACATCAAAAGCTCAGTAATCGCGCTCGACGTTTTCATGTGGCTCTCCTACAGATTTAGCTATCTTCGACGCCCCACCATCGTGCCGTTAACGCAGCTCATGCAGCAATTCGGAACAAAAATGGATCCACAAGACCCGGTGGCGCGACGAAACTTCACGGTCAAACTGAAAAAAGCTATCGCCAAAATCCACGAAATCTGGCCGGATGCGAAAGTTAGCGTCCTCGATGGGGGAAAAGGCCTCATGCTCAAACCCACCGCACCCAGTGTGAGGCGAAAAAACAGGAGAAAAATCACCCGAAACACCAAATAGAAACCATCAGTCCCCACAGCGGCACCACCCACCGTTTTGGGGACTTTCTCATGCCCCACAAAAACAACATATTTGGAAACACGAAAAGTTATCCACAGGCGACAACATATTTGGAAACACGAAAAGTTATCCACAGGCGACAACATATTTGGAAACACGGCCAAAAAACCTGAAACCCAAACAACATATTTGGAAACACAAAAAGGGCCAAAAACGACATATTTGGAAACACAGAACAACATATTTGGAAACACGACCCCCGTAAAACGCCAGGTCAAACCCCCTAAATTCGACCCCCCTATATGCACCCTATATGCAATACCTATATGTAAACCACACTCAACGAAGTCAGCAACCTCACCCAAAAACCTGTCGCCTCGCTCCGCTCGTTGCCCTCCCGCACAATCGCTCCGCGATTGATTGGGCACAAAACCCACCCACCCACCAGCCGGGCACCACCCCACCAACCGCTTGCACAATAACCACAAGCGAAAGGACACCCCATGCCCATAACCGACATCCTTCAAGACGCAGAACTATTCCTCGGATCAACAGACCCCAATTCACAAACCACCGCCCAACGCACCCTCAACGCCACCGGAAACCTCCTGACTTACCCACAACCCACCACAACCCACCAACTTGTCTGTATCGACGGCGCAGTCGCCAGCCACCAAACAGATGCTCTCGTGTGGATCGCTGCTGCAGCCGCAACCTCCGCCGAACACCAAGCCATCACAGACGCCGCCGTCACCCCAGTCGGCCCATCTGCTGAACGACTACGCGGTGCCGTCATGGCACTTACAGAAATGAAAATGGCCGTAGAAGCCTCACGCAGCCACGAACACGTCTGGATGGATGGTGGACTAGTAACACCACTCATTTCCGTCGCTACGGCCCTTACAGACACGAATGAGGCTGCCTCCACATCGCTCGTCAAAACCCTCAACCGCTCAAACGCACACCACATCATCGCCAACTACGTCGATTTGGCGATCCAGGGACGCCTAAAAGCCCTCCCAAAACAGGACACCGCCCGCGCATTCGTCCAACACTGGGCCACATCCCCCAATGTGACACCAGAACTTCACGACTGGTTCCTCTCCCGAAGCGACAGATCCTGTGTCAGCTTGCTCCTCGACCGTGGCCAACGCACCCCCACCCGCATCGCAGTGGAAGCCCTCAAAGTTGAGATTAAAAAACTTTCCGCCATGTCCATCCCGGCACAAAAATGGATCAACGTCCTCAACCAGCACTACAGCCGATGGCGGGAGGAAGTCTCCGCGCACATCGCCTACGTCATGCCAAGAAACGGCATCGGACGTGCCATAAAAATAGAGTTAACCTGCACCAATCCCCATAATGCAGAAAACGATATGGACGTGGCTGCCAGCATCATCGACAGCCACATTGTTGGCCCCCACATCATTGAGCCTTTGCCACAACACTTAGTCGATTTAACCGCCAAAAAAGCTGTCAGCTCCGCGATCATCGACCTCATGAGTGCTGTGGACATGAAATTCTCCACCACCCACCCCGAGGCAGCCAACCAGTACCGAAGCTAGGCGTTGGAGGTGTTAATCGACTGCTCCACAATCTTCCAGGCCTCACCCTGCTTCTCCACAGTCACAGTCTGATCGGTACGCCACGACACCACTTCATCATCCACAGTGTCGGGGCGCACAAACTCGGTTACACCCACGTCAAACACTGTTTCCGACTCCGGGGAGATGGTGATACAAAAAGCGTCACCGTTGGCAGGGTGATCAATGCCTTCCTGCAAGGATTCCACCGAATCGAAAAGCCCATCATCAAGATACGTCGCAGTGGAGACCGCATCCTTCTTCGTGAAATACGAATAGTTGAAGCCCTGGATCGTCTTCTCCGGTGTGCTCGTGTCCCCATCGGCAAAAGTTCCGCCCGCCCGCTCACAGGTCGCCGCGACAGTACTGTCCAGCTTGTCTTGTGGGGTGATTTCGGGAACAGCGGTGGTGGAGGTGACCACTGGTTCTGATGTGGTGGGTTCTGCAGCGGATGCCGTGGTGCTTTCCCCAGGGGAGGTCAGCGAAGTGTTCATCCAGTACAGGCCTCCTGCACCGACGCCCAAAAGTACGACAACGGCGGCTGCGGTGCTTATTTTTGTCAGCGACCTTTTTTTGGGTGCTGGGGCTGCTTTTTTGGGTGGTTTTTCTGTAGTTTTTTCCTGCTTGGTGAGGCGTTTCTCGCTCTTTTTCTTCTCCACTTTGGCTGCACGGCGCGCAATTTTGTCGTTGTTGCGTTGCTCTTTTTTCGACCGTTTTGGCTCGCCAGGATCTGCGGGAGCATCAAGTTTGGTGTGTGCGGACTGTTTGGAGGGGACGGTGAGAACCGCGTCGGCGCTGGGGGCGACAAAGCGGGAGGTTTGTGGGGTGAAATCACCAAAGTCTGTGGGTTTCACGTTTTTTAGTGGATCATCAATGATGTCCGCATCGGGTTCGGTTTTGATGATGCGTGGGGTGGTGGGCACCTCGGGTGCTGGCGGTTGCGGCGTGCTTGGTGGCGCAGGTGTGCGAGGTCGCTCAAGTGGGGTGGGTTTGGTGGTCGTAGTGCCGTTGACCTCGGAAAAGTCATCAGGTTCTTCGACCGGCCATCCGTCTCCAAAAATGGAGTCGTCCCCAAAAAGGTCGGACTCGTTGGAGGGTGATTCTGGGGCGAAGTCGCTGTCAGAATCATCTTCGAAAGGGTTGTATCCGCTCTGGCTCATGGATTCTCCTTGGTCAACATTTTTACAAAAGGCCTGGCAGGCGAGGTACTGGTGCCTGCCAGGCCATAGTGGTTGGGGCTACTGTCCGTGGGACTTAGATAGACCAGGTTGTGGAGTGGTCACCAACGGTGAGGGTGAGGTCACCGTTAGGGCTTTCCAGACCGAAGTTGGCAAGCGTGCCGGTGCCGCTTCCGGTGAGGGAAACAACGCCATCGGTGGAAGACCAATCTACGGCTGCAGCTGCAGTGGCCGTGTTGTTGCCGTGGTCATCGGAGGAAATGGCGTACATACCCTGGCCGACCTGATCACCGTTGACGGCCATCGCACGGTTGTAGTCCTTGTTGGTTTCGTAGCTGGTTGCTACGCCCACTCGGTTGGAGCCAACCTGGACGGTGGATGCGGTGGTGTAACCGGTTTCCTGGCTCAGCTGCTCTGCAGTTGCAGCGGAGAATCCTTCGCCCACGCTTCCGGAAAGCTGGTAGCCGTTGGCGTTGCCAGTTTCCTCGTTGACGGTGGGGTTCTGGGTGGCCTGAACGATCGGTGCTTCAACGACGATGGTGTCGTCTCCGACAGGGATTTCCCCTACTGGGGTGGTGCGTCCCTCTGGGAGGGCGTGCAGTTCAGGGAAGCGGTCGAGGTTGACGCCACCGGTTTCGATGATGGATTCATCTTGGGTGAGGGTGGAGTCGATGGTTGGGTCGATGGTGTCTTCGACAACGATGTCAGCTTCTGGTGCTGGTGCGGTGTCTGTGACAGGGGCATCTACGACGGGTGCTTCGTCAACAACTGGCTGTTCAACGATTGGCGCTGGGGTGGCCACAGTGGTGGTCGTGCGTGCTGGTGGCTGGTAGACCGGCTGCTGGTAGGTGGGGGTGGGGGCTTGGTAGACCGGCGCTGGCGCTGGGGTGGCCACAGTGGTGGTCGTGCGCGCTGGCGCTGGGGTTGGGTTGGACACCACTGGGGTGGTTGCGACCTGGGGTGCAGGTGCTGGTGCTGCGGTGGTGAGACCGGCGAGCTTGGATGCGGTGTCCTGGGTGGATCGCGCGGTGGTGGAGTTGAGGCCTGGCTGTCCGCCAGGTGCTGCGGTGGCAGCTCCTGTTCCTACAGATGCCGCGATTACCGCTGTGGTGGTTGCAGCCAAGGTGAGGGCTGCAAGCCGACCAGACAGCGGACGGCGGGGTGTGTTTGACATGGTGCTGTGTGGGTGGTGAAGGCCATCTTTTTCTTCCACCACCCGCTCCTTTCAAAAAGGTTGTGTTTGAGCGTTTTCTGACGGCGGGATCAGAGTAGCTAGGGGGTGTGCACAAACTGGTCGGGGTGGGTTCGGGCAGTGGTGAAAAGGGGGGTTTTAGGGTCGTAGGTATGAATGATGTTGAAAACCTCACTGTTGCTGTTATTGGTGCACCCTCGTCGTGCGAGTCCGCGGTATTGAATTTGTCTACTGCGGCATATCACCTACCGCTGTTGGGAAAAATGTTGGCGTTTCAGGTCGCTTTTGAGGGCGATAGTGATGAATTGGCGTTGGCGACGGTGACTCATGTGGAGACAGTGAATCCGTTGCATTCGATGAATTCTTCTGTTGTTCGCCACATTGCGGACAATGGGGCTGTTGCGCACAAGTCTGGTGATGCTGCGGATACTCGTGCGGTGACGGTGAAAGTGGAGGCCGTGTTCAAAAAGGTTGATGGTGTGTGGACGAAGCATTCATCCACGCTGTCGAATTCGCCTGCCACGGGAACGCCGGTGCGGGTGTTGTCTCAGGCGATGGTGAATGAAGTGTTGGGGGATTCTGATCAGGATGCCTGTATTGGTTCCCTGCGTGGTAGTGGTGTGCGTATCCCGTTGACGTTGGAGGATTTTTCGGGTGTGCGCGGTGCTTGCCATATGGCTGTGGTGGGTGTGAGTGGTAGTGGTAAGACTGCTACGTCCACGGCGTTTATTTCCTCGCTGCTTCGACATGCAGGTCAAGGTCATATTATTTTCGATCCGCAAGGGCAGTGGTCTACGGAGCATGGCACGTTGTGGTCGCTGCAGGGGTTGGCGCGTTCTTTGGGGCGCAAAGTTACGGTGGCGCGATTGTCTCACAGTTTGCGATTGCGTAAAGATGCCCCGCTGTTGATGAATTTGTTGGAGGAGGCCGGGTTTTTCAAGAAGCTGGCGTTTGGTTCCGGCGCGGATGACAACGTGGCCCAGGCGAAAGATGTGCTGGCCGAGGCATTGAGCAACAAGAGGTTGTTGGAGCGCTATGGGATTGAGGATTGGTCATCCACCCGCCCCGATGTTTTGCTTCGATTTTTGCTTAATGAACTGCATGAACAGCTCCCTGCAGGCATGATTTATGCCAGTAGGGAACCGCAACGACGTGTCGCGTCCACGATTTATCGACCTACGGAGGATTCTGATGGGCATCCGTTGGAGGATCACCTGTTGGATCGTATTGCTTTTGGTGCGCTCGATGATGGTGGGGAGCGGAAGTTTGCGACGCTGATGGCTATTTTTGCCCCGTTGTCGTCGTTGTGGTCTCCGTGGTCTCCCACGGGGATGGCGAAAATTTTGGCTGGTGTTGATGGCAGTGATCTTGTGGATGAAGATTTACGTCGTGATGCGTGGGGTCTGATGATGGAGGTCATGTCGCCACCGGCTGGCCATCCTGCACCCATGCTGATTTTGGATTTGTCGGCGGATTTGTCGTCCATCAAATTGGATGGTGATGACTCGGGTGAGGATGATGTGGATGCTGCGGATGCGATCAGAATTTTGGATTCTGTCGATGTGAAAGCACGTGTCATGGCGCAACTGTCTCGAACGATGCTTCTGGTGGGGCAGCGGGAGTTTTCCCGTGGCACACCACTCAACGTGCTCACCACTGTTGATGAAGCGTGGGCATATGCCCCACAACCGGATGCGCGGGTGCATTCCCAGGCTGTGATTTCGTTGTCGAATTTGTTGGCTGGCGCTGCGCGTGATGCCAGAAAACTGGGTATTGGTTTCTTGTTCATTTTGCAGGCCCCATCGGGTTTGCGGGAAGACATTTTCAAACAGATCACGGTGCTGTTTGTGGGTTATGGTTTGCATGAGCCAGCGGAGTTGAAACTGTTGTCGGGGCGTGTGCGAGACAACCACCTCAAGCTGTATCAAACTACCCCACCACCTGCAGCGACAGGCAGGTATGTGTGGATGGTTGTGGGTGGTGGTGTGACTGGTTTGTCGTTCGGTTCAAACCCGGTGTTTTTGGAGGTGTTCAACACTGGTGAACAGTGGTTGGAGGCGAACCAGGGGTGGGTGACTGCAGCGCGTCGCCAGGCTGCGGGGAAACTACCTCAAGGTGACTTCGGTGGCCCACTCACCACCATGCCGTTGAAGCCGGTGTTGGGTGGGGTGGAGGGCAGACAGGCTCGGCGTGCTGCGGTTGTGGATGCTGGGGCGAATAAAGCTGCGGTGACGGTGGTGGCTGCGCAAAGTAAGCCAACCCGTCGCCCGGTGGTGAAACCAGTGTCCACGTCGGTGGTGAAGCCGGTGATTGATAATTCTATTTGGCCTGATGATCCGCCGTTTTAAAAGGTGTTCACCAAGTTCGTGAACACCCGTACCTTATGATCTGTGCGATCAAGAAAGTAACTTCTATTGGAGGGATCTATATGGCAATCCATATGACCGTGTTGGCGTTGGACGAAGACGAGAAGACTACGCTGCGTGAGGTGTATGACACCAAGCGTTTCACTGCGCTGATGAAGCCTGTGGGCGACAATCTGCGTTCCGGTCTCAGCGAGTTGAAGCGGTTGGCAACTCCCGAAACCATTGAGAAGGATGCAGCACAGCGTGGCCGCGATCTTGCCGTCTCCCTGTTGGAGGAGCTAAACACAGTTCCAGATTCGGAGGCGAAGACCGTTCAGGTTGAGGCGTTGAAGAATGTGAAAGACATTTTCAAGGACATCTTGGAGATGGATAACGCCCATAATTAATGAGAAAAGCCACAACCCGATCTGGGCTGTGGCTTTCTTGTTTCACCATGGGGTTAACACATGTGGATACTGTCCATGATTAGTGGGATTTGTTCACCTGCTTCGGTGTCATCCCACATGCGGTATCGCTTGAGTTTGGCTTGTTCCATTTCGCGGATGAACTGTTCACGAACCTGCCTGCGACGCTCTTCACGGCGTTGGGCTGCTTCCTGGTGAATTTTAGAGTTTTCAACGGGGATACCCAGTCTGAGTAGCACCTTCTTCGTTGTTGCGTGGCTAAGCCCCAAGCGGGTGGCGATTAGGCGAACAGATGTGCCTTTGGTGTGGAGTTCCCGCATGACTTCGCACACATCGGCGTCACTGAGAACTTCGCGGCCATCTGCATCCACGTCGGTGCGTTGCAGTTTCGCTCTCGTGATGATGATGTTTTCACCGGATTGGATTTTTTCTACGGCGAGGGCGACCGCTGCGCGGTTAATGGATTCAGGGATGGGGGGAATCCAGGCTAGATCCCAGGTGCCCAGATCAATTTTGATGGGGCCACCTTTTGTTTTGGTGCAGGCGCGGGCGTTTCGTCCGCGTTCGACGTACACCGGGACGGTCATCGGCCATCGCTGGCCGTTGTCGTCAATTCGGTAGGCAACCTGATCGAGGTCGCCGGAACGCTTTTTGGCGGCTTCTGCGGATTTGTTGTTGACACAGCCGTTGAGGGTGAAATCTGGTTTATGGTCGTAGCCCCAGAAAATTCCGCATTGCACAACCCCTGCAGGGGCAGCGCCTTCGGCAATAGATTTTTTGAGTTCATTTCTACACAACGCCAGTATGGGGCAGGATTGGCACGCTTGGATGGCTTTCACAGTGTCTTCAACGGCGTCCTGCAACAGGGCGGCGTGGCGTTCGGTGGACTGTCCGCGCTTTTTCGCTTGGCGGAAGTCGCTGGGATCGAGAAAATCGGCGTCAAACGCGGATCTATTTCTTTCGCATGGTTTTGCTATGTTCCGGTTCATGGCTGCTCCCCAAGTCGGATGGTTTTAATTCGTTAGTAAAACACTATAAGGGGTTTAACCTGCGGAATCTATATGGAGGGAACTGTTTATCAACCTACAAACCCTTAATTTACCAAAACTTACCTATTAATTAACGCAGAAATTTAAGGTATAATTTTTTCCCCACAAAACCCTTTAGTCGCTGGTCAGTGTTGATAAATTGCACCTGAATGAAGACGGCCGAAAGCGGAGCAACACCCCTGTTTTTCGATAAGCAAACGCCTAAAAATAAACTCAGAAAAGTTTCTGAAAAAACCATTCGGGCACCCACAAACACCCCTAAAGGAAAGTAGAAACCAGGAAATCCCACCACCGGGATGTGCCACCAACCAAAGGAGTTTTTGTGTACAAGATCGGATTTTTCGGATGCCAACATTTGGGCTACGCAATGAAAGGCATGAACCGCCGACACAGCACCGGCCAAAACCTACGCGAAGTAGACGGATTCATCGCCCACACCCACATCATGAAAGACGCCCTCGAACACAACATCAACGGCATCGTTGACGGCGGAGACCTCTTCCACGTGGAGCACCCCTCCGTTCGCGCAGTCAACACCGCACTCCACGTCGATGATCTCCGTGTCGCAGCTAACGACAACACCATTTGGCGCATCACCAACGGCGGCAACCACGACAACGGTGCAGGCAGCAAACTTTCCGCTGTTTCCCACGTCCACCGCACCTGGTTGAACTCACAAGCGGTCTACCCAGACCCCACCAAACCAGAAGCAGAACAGGTCGGCCCGTGGCCTGGTTTCTACGAAGTCCACCAGCCAGATCCAACTCTCCCGCTCTACATTCACGTCGTCTCCCACAACGGTCTCGATCCGCAACTAGCGGAACGTGGAATCACCATTGATCCACAACCACTTGATGGTGGGGTTAACATCTTGGTGTCCCACGGAATTTTCTCCGCAGACGGACGCCTATTTGGTGCCGATGACAGCCACGGCGCAACCCGCGTAATTCCCGAAGATTGGGCGAACCGAGGGTGGGATCAAATCATGCTGTCGGACTATCACACCCTTGGCCCAATCCCTGGGTTTGGCCCCGAGGATGGACGCCAGCGCGGACAGGTCTGGATGACAGGTTCAGCGGTGCGTCGTGGCTTCTCTGACGAAGCATGTGGACGTGGCTGGTTGGAGCTAACGCTGCAGGACAACGGTGAAACCACCATCACCCCGCACTACGTGTGGCAACGCCCGCAAGTGGATTTCCCACTAATCGACGCGCGCACCATGACCTCCGAAGAAATTGATGTGAAAATCCGCGAACGCCTCCGCAATCAGGACATGTGGGATCAGGAATCAGAAACCATCACCGGCGACGGTGGGTTCCTTCTTCGACAAGTCATTTCACACACCACCCCACAACAGCGACGTGACCTTGCCTCGTGTCGTGCAACATGGGCGAAAACTGCAGAAGATGCAGCCTTCTGGTCTGCAGATTACGTCAAGCCCCTCACCGAAACTGTGGCAGAAAAACCACACGACGATGTGGAGGAAAAAGCCCCCAATCTAAGCCTTGCGGAACGCTTTCTCCAACACACCAACCACGGCAAAGTTGGCGCGGTGTTAAAGCAGCTAAATGAGCATGATCAGGAAGCCCACAAACAGGTCATCGACCGGGTGCACAAAACACTCACCACCGTCACCGTGGACACGCCCTAAACACCACCCGCACAGTTCCCTTCGGGCACCCACAGTCGGTGCCTTGGGACAGTGTTTACACCCCCTTTCGCAACGAGGTGGGTTTCCACAACAAATAAGGAAAAGAAACTATGCGTGTTCAAAAAATTCATCTCTTCAATTTCCGATCAGTAGAAGACCTCACCCTAGACCTCACCAACGACGGTTTACATGCACTGATTGGCAGTTTCGGTAGCGGAAAATCCAGCTTCCTTACCGGCCTCCGATTCGCCTTGTTTGGGGACAACGGTGAAGCTGGTGCAAACCTCGATTTGCGACGCCGTGGATGCCCCGAAGGGGAGGACGCCGGTTGTGAAGTCACCTTCACCCATGAGAACACCACCTACGTGGCTCGCAGGTGGCTTCGCAGGTCTGTCACCAAGGCCCGTGGTGTCGCTGAAAAAGCACAAGCATCACTGACCATCAACGGCACCCCAGTTGATGGGATCACCGCCCGCACACTCACCCAAGAAATGGAAGAAATCTTGGGCATGAATGCGAAAGCTTTCACCTCCGCCAGCCTCATTCCACAAGGCGAAGTCGCAACACTCATGAAAGCCTCCCCAGCGGAGGTGCAAGCACTCATTGAGGAACACACCGGCCTCGACGTGCTCACCAAGCAACGCGACTTGGCCCGCAAACGCGCCAACGACGCAGAATCCACGGCAAAAGCACTCCCCGGTGACGCAGAAGACCTCTACGAGAAGGAAAACCAACTCAAAGACGCCAGTGAGGAAACCGAGGAAGCTCAAGCAGCACTCAAAAACGCCCAAGACTACTTCACCGCCACCAACAACGCAGCAAAAAACGCACACAATCACGCCTCTGAACTTCGCGCCCAGGAGCGTAAAGCCACCGATCATAAAACACTGGTCACCCAGCTCACCGAACGGGCTAACTCCGCGAAACAAGCGGTGGAAGCATTAACGCAGGAAGCTGCAGAAGCAGGCGTTGACCTGCATAATTCCGCAGAAGAAGAACGCGCCAACAAGCTGGCACACATTGATCAGCAACTCGATCACATTTCCACGGCGGGGCGTCGTTTGAAGGAAGCAGTGGACAACACTGCAACTGCCAACAAGCTCGCTGCAGAAGCACGCACCGCGTTGGAAGCAGCCGGGGTGAAAACGCGGGAACTCGATGCGCAAGAACAGCTCCTCACCGAACGTGAACAGCGGGTCAACAGCGAAGCTCACAACGCAGCGGAAATCATCGAAGCAAGTTTAAGTGCCCATGCCACCGAAAAAGCCGAACTGGAACGCCTCAACAAGGCTTTGAACAGCCTGTATGGCCATAACGGCAACGGACACCAGTGCCCCACCTGTTTCCAGGAGGTCTCAAACTTCCAGGCACTGGTGGGCGATATTGAGGCCAGCCGTGATGGTGCGCAGCGCCGTATGGACAAGGCAGTAGAGTCCGGTAGGGCCGCGCGGACGGTGGAAAAAGAGTCAAAGCAAGCTTTAGTAGCCATCAACGAGGCTCGTGGAGAGTTTGAACGCCACCGCCAGTCCGTTAACCAATTGCAGCGAGATGTGGAAAGGCTTAACACCGCTGCAGATCAGGCAGTATTGGTCGAAAACCAGCACCGCAACGCGCTGGCGTCGTTGGTGGGTTACCAGGACGGTGGCGACGAAGACCTGTTTGCTCAAGGCCGTGAACTGCATGTGTCGCTGAAAAACCAGCGGGACATGTTGGTGGCAGCATCAGGCCTGCAACAGCGCTACATTCGTGCCAACCATGACGCCACGCTGGCTCAGGAAAAATTGGTGGAAACACAGTCGTTGGTGGTGGATGCACCATCGGCACAAGAAATTGCCGAAGCAGAAAACACCGCGCAACTTCTCCGCACCGACGCTGATCAGGCTTCACAAGAATTCAACGAGGCAACCAGCGTTCATGCGCAAGCAAAATCCGCGCAAAGCATCATGCAAAGCCTTGTTGAACAGGCACGATTCGACTGGTCAAACAAGGTTGCGGCACAATCAAACGCCCTGGTCACCCGTGGTGAAGCTGATGTTCTTAGCGCATTGCGATCTGATTTGCTCAACGAATTCACCCGCTCGATTTGCCGTTCCGCATCTGATCTTTTGGCCGGTTTCGGTGGCGAATATGTAGCTTTCCGAATGGACGATGATTTCGTTCCCCGCGCCGAACTAGGTGATGGCACCCTCGTTCGAACAGCGATTTTGTCTGGTGGTGAAGCTGCAATGGTGGGTTTGGCGTTCCGTATCGGAATTACCTTGCACATCACTGGTGGTGGAATGCCTGAACAAATCTTGGGTGATGAAATCACCAACTATTTGGATGAAGAGGGTCGCCGTGCGGTGTTGGCAGCGCTCAACAGTATTTTCCCCTCCGTTTTGTTGATTTCCCACACTGCAGAAGTCGAAGACTACGCCTCCCAGGTGCACCGCGTGGAACGCGCCGAACTGCAAGCAACCCGGTGGGTTGATGACTTGGTAAACGCCTAAAACCCCACCACAACGCCCCGAAAATCACTACATACGGTGATGTTCGGGGCTTTTGTGTTGCCATCACACCCCGCGCCATGGATCCACGGCATCAGGGTGGACATACAAAAACCCCTCCCCGTTCACACAGTGTGAACAGGGAGGGGACTTTTACTCATGCAGAGGAAAGCTTAACCCATCGACACCAGACCATCACTAACACGTGCTGCACCCATCTGGTCTTTCACCATTTGCTGCACTTGCTGGCGGAAATCTTGTTGCTGCACTGGACATGCTGCAACGAACTGGGAAGCCGCGAAGCTCACCCCAAACACCGCTCGCAACTGGGTGACCTCAAGGAGGGTACGAATCGGAGGCACCCATCCTTGGCCACCCTGTTGGCGCAGTTCACGATCCTGTTCCTCCAAGCGGTAGGCGATGGCTAGGAAATCGCCATCGACCTTCAAACTACGTGCGGTGGACAGGTCAGCGGGGACGTGCACTTCGAAGGTGACGCGGTTGCGGATTGGCTCGATAATGCCCAAACCAATGTCTGGGTTTTGGGTGAGCACCACCATAAAACCGTCTGCAGCCTTGATGTGGCTACCGTCGCGGCGATCAACGACGGTGATGGAGCGACGGGTATCAAGAACTGGAAGGAGGTTGGCTTGCACCTCCAACGACAGCCAGGAGGCATCGTCAAGCAGAAGTGGACGCCCCTCCAACATGGCGGTGACCAGCGGGCCGTCCTGCCAGATGAATTCGCCGGGTGCGTGAGCAACAGGCATCCATTGGCCGACCAGATCGGACAGCACCATGCCCTCATTGCAGGAAATGGTGACCAGATCGTCACCGAAGGAGGCTTCACACAGTGCGGTTTTTCCTGTGCCAGGGGCGCCGGACAGCAACACGGTCATATGGTGGGTGCGGGCGTTGCGCAGCACATCAATGTCGCGGGTGGAATCAATGGTGCGTGGCTTGTAGGTGTCGGAAAGAGACGCCGTGGGTGGTTCATCTGCCACGGTGGGTTCTGGGGTGGTGTAGGTGGTGTCGTCAATGTCTAATTCGGATTCCAGATCCAGTAGGGAAATGAAATCTGGGCCAGTAACTTCACGGCCTTCACCAGCGTTCATGCGCTGCAAAAACTGGTGCACGATACGCAGGTTGGTGGCTTCTGGAGCATCGTCAAGGAAATCATCGTTGCCAGTTTCCTGGGGAAGATCCACAACAGCGGTGGCCAGGGAGCTACCCGCGATGTTGGTCTCAGAAATGGTGAGACAAATGGAGAACAGTTTTTCCATGAGGTGGGTGAGGCGCTGGGAGCTGGTTTCCCCACGGATCACAGGATCAATCACGGAGACAGCGTTAGAGTCGCCTTGAAGAAGCGCACCATCCTCGGTGAGAACAACCGCCGAATCTGGTGCTTCATCAGAAAAAACGTCCCGACTGGTGGAGTATACGAAGCCGAATGCGAGCATAAAACAAGTCCTTTACAAAAAAGTGTGTTGTGAAAAATTGGTTAAGGCAATCTTCACATGGGGTGTGCGAAGATTGCTCGGAACACAACAACGAACACTTTTAAGGATCTCACCACCATGTTCAAAAAGAATCACCCAACCTGGTTTCTCATGACCCCAGCGCTTTCCCGATGGATCAACGCCAACTTCAACACCGGCATTGGGAAAATTGCTTTATCCACCCTTGAAGTGGAAAAAGTGGAGATGCGCGAAAACAACACGCGCCTGCTTATTCCACGTGGTGTCATCACCGATATGACTTTTCCCGCACCCATTGGGCAGGTGGGGGAGGTGCGCTACCAGCTGCAGCAACCCGTCCTGTTTGGTGCGATCACCATGGCATGTGCGCCACTAGTGCAGTCCCCGTGGCGGGCGGAAATTACGTCCACAGAAACCGTCAACGACGATGATTACCGCGCAGCCCTCACCCTTGATCAGCTTCGTGTGGAGGTGGGTGAATGCCGTGCACGTGGGTTCTCAAAAATTTTGATTCATGCAGCACACAGTCATTTTTATGATGGTTTTACCGCACACAAGAAGGTGACCTCCTCGGTGAAATCCATGGTGGAGCACTTGGTGCTGGATTTCTACGCTCGTGCAGCCCACGGCGTGTTTAGTGGTGGGGATTGTGCAGAAATCACTACCATCGTGGAAAAAGCCCTGGAACCTGTTATTGGGCAACCACTGGTGGACACGTTGACCAGCATTGTTGACGATGTTGTTGCAGCACATGGCCACAACCCTGCAGAAATGTTGTCCCATGGCCACAGGTGGGTGGAAGCCATCAACACCATCACCGTGGACGATGAAGCCCCGGTGATGAAGCAGTTTGATCTTCGATGCTGGCGTCTCAACCAGATCATTACTCGATCAGCGAAGAAAAACGTGGCACTCCTCAAAGTGAAGTACCCACCGGCTGTTGTTCGACGCCAGCCAAAAAAGAACCCCGGAGGCCTGCAGGAATGGTTGCACACGTTGACCGAAAACAACGCAGAAACCCCAGAACCATCAAAAACAGGACACGATGATGACGACGACAACGATGTTTTTGTTCCATCCCTAGGTCTGCCAGCACACCGCCACCTCCACTACCGACAGCCCACGCAGAAAGAAAAGCGCAGCGCCGTCGCAGTCTCACGTGATCTGCAAAAACTTCGCTACCGAAAGCCTGGAACCACCACCACCGCAAGCCAAATCCCGCATGGGCGACTCAACACCCGCCAGCTCGTTCAATTCACCGCACAACGCACAGCGGGAAGCCTGGTTACCGCCACCCCATGGTCAGAAAAAGCCACCCTCCAATCCGAACAACCTGGTCTAAGCTGTGCACTCGTTCTTGACGCCTCCTGGTCGATGGCAACATTTATCCGCAACCTGGTCTCCCTGAACTGGGTGATGGCACAAGCCACCCGCACCGTTGGCGGAACCCTGTCTTCCTGGGGTTTTGGTGGAAACGCTTTCGAAATTGTGCGCGCAGGAACCACCCCACGACTCGTTCCCGAAGTGGTGGACACTGGATCTAACTCTTTGGGAGCCGCCGAAGCCCTCGCACATGCAGCACTCGACGCCAATCTGGAAGCTGGATCAGGTGCACGTATCGCCATCGTGGTGACAGATGCTGGGGAAAACGTGGAAAAAGAAGCGCTCAACACCACATTCGGCCTTCTCAGGGAGAGCGGTGTGGCCACCTTCCTGGTGCTCACCGGCGCTGCACGCCAAGACCACGGCATCACCAACGCAGACATCATTGACTGCTCGTGGAGTGAAGATTTGACCCCAATGTTGACCGAAAAAATCATGGAAACCTACGCCAGCATCTAAAAACCACGAAGTTCGTGAACACCCCCCCTTTAAAGTGTGTGCAACATTAGAAGGAGAGGCCAATGAGCGAATTTCGTATAGCAACGCTTGACGACTACAAGACGCTGCACCCCGACCACGACTACATCCCACCACTAGTCACCGATGACGGCCATGTCAGCGCAATCGGCACCGCCCACGGACGCACTATTCCCGTCATCGGATCTACACGACCACCCATTTTCGATGTCTCCCTCAATCCCCTCGATGGCTCACAGGTACGCATCTACGCCGATGAAGCTGATGATGTACTCGCTGTCCTTCTCGGCACCGAATACCAATCCCAGCTGGCACGATGCAAACAAATCGAAGCCAACTACATGGAACTCAGCGACAGTGACCAAATGGGCAGCGCAGGCCACACCATGCGCGAAGAATTCGACTCAGAAGTCACCCTCCTTGGCATGATTCGCGGCACGTTCGCACACACCGCCCGCGCCCGCGCCCAACAGCTCGTCAACGACAAAGCCAAAGCCAGCGGAGCATGGGAGGCACTAACCGACCAGGAACGCACCATCCTGGAACAGGCAGCGGACATGACCAGCGAGACAGCCCCCGTAGGCATCGTGAAGGAAATGACCATCCCCGATCCAACACACCCTGGACACACGCTGACTGGACGGGTGGGAGAGTGGGGCGCGGACGTTGACCTCATTCTCAACGAAGTCGATTACTACCCGTGGTGCGAAGTGCCACCGGTGTTTTCCCAGGTAACAATTACCGACACTCAGGGAAACAGCTACGTCGATGATTCCTCCAAACTCAATCTCCGAATCATCCGTGTCGATTCCGCCGAAGAACTCTTAGAAGACCTCGGAGAGCTGGGCGTTATTTCTATGACTGTCCGCCCTGCAGTGCCGGTAGATGCTATTTTCCGCCCAAACTACGCCGAGACCGTACAAGCCCGAATCGACGCCAACCTTTCCGCTGCAGCGGACAACTGAGAGGAATGAACACACATGGTATGCCGTGAAAATAAAGGTCGTTCAGCCATCATGGGCTACGTCAAGCACCTGCAGCGTGAATTGGGTGGCGAAGCCTTCAACGACGCCGAGGTTCAATCACTGATTCACCAGGTCAAACACGACGGTGACGCCCTTGACGTGGAAGCACCACTGACCAAGGAGGAGCAGGTGGACATGATGCGCCGACTCCGCTCCCAGATCATTGAAAACCCCTCCATCTCGGAGGAAGAAAAATACCGCAAATCCACCCAACGACCAGGCATTGTGACCCGCTTGGACGAAGAAATCGCCCGCATTGAAAGCGGAAAAACCGCCAAAGGTGACCCGCTTACAGCCTCCCAACTCAACACCGCGTCACACATGTACGCCATGCAGCGTTTGGGTAACACGTTGGAGCGCATCAACCCTGCCAAGCAGGAGTTTTTGGAGACCAATGCCCGCCACCGTGGCATTTCCTACGAGGAAGCTCAAGCAGAGTGGTCGCAGCTGATGTCGCAAAAAGGACATTTTGAGTCCCGCTCCCTGATCCGTGACGATGTGCGTGAATCGCTGGCCACCGCTGGCATTGACTCCCACGTCCAAGCCAACTTGGGGGCTTCTGGCCGCGCCATCAACGCCATGGAAGTCATGGAGGCACGCAGGATGGAGATGGTGAAAAACTCAGAGAGTAAACCAGCCGTCACCAAAGAGCATTCCTTGGCAACATTCGTCGCCCCAGGTTCGAAGGAATCCCAGCTCAGGTGTCGCAAATGTGGCCAATTTGGCCATGAGGATTCATCCTGCCCAAACATTAAGCAGGTTGAGCGCTTGGAGGACATTAGGGCCGAGCGTCACCTCATCAGTAGGGCAGAAGAAATCGCCCACGACCGTCACTTCATAGACACAGCATCAGATGATGTCATCCGTGAACTTTATGGCGTTGATGATGTAGATCAAGAGCGCGCTGACACGAGAAGAACCCTCGATGCGATGGCAAACGAATTGTCGGCGGAAGCCAATGGCACCGGCGCAAAATACTTGGACGAAAAATACCGCAAACGCGCCCAAGTGCGTATCGAGCGCGAAGAAAAACGCGCCGAAAAAGAAATCAGCAACAACGCCGCCATCGTCTCCAAAGATGTCTCCGACGTGCAATACAACGAAGACTCTGGCGTCATCGTCATCCACCGCACCCCAGACGAAGATGGGCAACCACGCGAACCGATTATTCGACGCTGCCACCCAGATGAAGCAGCTGACTTCTCAGAACGCCTCCGCACCGAACCTTTAGACAAGGTTCTCGCCACCAGCATGAACACAGATGGCCACCAGTTCGCCAACCGTGGAGACGCACAAGCAGCGCTCACCATGAACCGCTGCCCAACCTGTGGGCAGTGGGCGTCGATGACATCCGGACACAAATGTCCAGTCCCTGGTGGCCCATCAGAGGAGCTTGAGCATGACCGCCGACGTGCACGCATTGAGCAACAGCAAAAGCGTCGCAAGCGTCAAGCTGACGGCGGGGAGCCAGTGGCGTCTTTCGAACGTGACGTGGATTTCCGTGGGCACCAAGGCCAGCGTAAACGCAATCTCCGCTACGCCCTTGACGGGGAACAAGGAGCCATCACAGTCAACAACTATCGTTTCGGAAAGCCCAAAGAGGTGCTTTCTTCTGTTGATGAAGGAAAAGTCGCTTTACCAGCGGTGTCAGCCTCGTTTGAGGATGGCCAAGTCTCTGGTCGTGTGTCCGTCTGGGCCAACGACGACGGCGAGCGCATGTTGTCTGCCTACGACACAGGCTTGGCAGAAGCAGGTCTGAAATGTGATTGTGCAGACTACGCCAAAAACTATCGCTGCAAGCACATCCAAGCGACCCGCGTGATGGTGCAACAAGCCTACGGAGAAGCAGGAACACCCACCCGCGCACTCCCAGATGGTGTTGTCCCAGGCGACCGCATTGTTCGCGGCGCAAACGCCGACCAAACCGCACAAGACGGCTTAGAAATCAATGAGGAGCGCATCGGAATGAACCGCCTGCAGTCGATGAAGCGCAGTCGTCGGTGGGAGGAAATGCAAAACTTCGTCTCCAACCGTGCTGCAGGTCAAGGAACCACCACACTCATGGTGGAAGGCCCACGATCCAACGATGGTGAAGCTATGGATTGGCCAGACACGTGGGCACCACAACCCACGACCGATGACGGCACGCAGCGTCGTGAACAGTCCCTCGGGAAAGTCACTGACCTCACCAACCGTGGAGCCGTTGCAGACCGATTCCGCACACTCATGTCCAACCGCTACGTCGAAATGCCAGATGGATCCAGGGAGCGCATCAAATACGCAGCGAACATGAGTAGCAATCCTGGCGGAATCACCATCAATCTGCCACGAAGCTTCCAGCGCACCACCCCAGCACGACGACGCGCGGCACAAAAAGGCCTCGCAGACATGCTTGGGGTGCCACAGTCTACCGTCACTGAGAAAGGCCTGTTCATCCCTGATAACACCGCCTCATACGCGGAATATCTGGATAGGGCATCGCAGAATGTGAACACCCGCAGAATCAACGGCCCACAAACAGTGTCGTTGCCCACTGCAGAAAGCTACGAAGCCAGCCGTAAGAATTCTTTGCGAGGCTGGCGAGGCGTGACCGCCAACGTTTAGTCCACACCCACAGCCCGCGCACTGTTGCAGGCTGTGGGCCAGTTTTTAGTCCAGGAGCACCACAATGACCACCATGACAGCGGAAGACGCAATGAAAATGGCGTTAGGTGATACAGTCACCGAACCGGATCAACCTGCATCCACACCGGATTCAGTACCGGATTCCGCACCCGCCAGCACCAAAAACGCTGCAGTTGACTCGCACCAAGGGCCACTGACAGCGGAGCAAGCGGAAAAGCTGATCAACAAAGCGATCCGCGCTGCAATGACGTTTGCTGATGCGATGCGCCAAATCGTGTCGAAAAGAGCGTGGGAGGCGTTGGGGTACAGCGACCCGCGCCACATGATGCGGGAACGATTCACCGGCAAGCTCATTAATCCATCAACTGGGGAGCCGTATTCGGATTCCTACATTCGCAGAATGTCCAACATGGCATGGGTCTTGTGGTCACTGACTGAATACACCGGCTTGGATGTAGATGAACTGCAGATCAGTGCGCGGGATCTAGAGAAAATCCCGTTCGGTGTGGGTGGAAAAACTCATGAAGAACTGGTCGATACAGTCCTCGAAGAAATCGAAAAGCGTGGGGCTGGCAGCGCCGAAGACGTGCAAAAAGCCATCGACGCCACGTTGGAGGCATCCGCTGCAGCGGGTGAACCAACCCCGCCTGAACCGGACGACGATTTTGTACCCTCCGGCCTGTTGCCGTCTGAGCCGATTCTTGGTGACTCCCCCAGCACCGCTGAAAGCACCCAGCGTGGGCGCGGCATTAGTGAAGCTGTGGGGGAATCAGAGGGGGACTGGCAAGGCCAAGCGGAGTCTCGTCCACGGTCTGCAGCTGAATCATTTGATGAAGATTTCAGCAAAGGTTCCCAAGCCCCCAAGAACACCACGGGGATGGCCGAAGCGCTGGAAATGATGCGCACCGCAGATCGGACGACAGACAGCGTGAAAAAGCTGTCTGGTTTCCCCGCTGACCTATCCGAAGCGGTGCAGGGCGTTCAAAAAGCGTTGCCGGAGATGGTGAACGTGCTGAAAACTGTCCTCGATGCAGGCATGGCAGCATTGTCGGTCGGAAAAACCGATGATGTTGAAGGTTTGTTCGACAGTTTGAATGAAAAAGAGTTGGATGACCTTCACGAACAGGTGGAACAAGCCGTGGAGGTCGCCCCCACAGTTCAGGCGCTGGCGAAGATTTTGGGTGAAGTTGCTGGCGAACGCCAAGAACTCCCAGGCTTGGGGCCAGTATCTGTGGTGGCTGAACTGTGCGAAGAAGCAGTGGAGGTGGTGGAACGGTTGGAGGATTTCATGGATGAAATCGACGTGATCATTCAAGATTTTTAACCACCGCACGGGTGCGGAGCCAACGTTTCGCACACAGAAAAAGCCCCACGCGAACAGATCCGCGTGGGGCTTTCCCTATGATCATGTGACCTGGGGTTTCAACCCAAAAATGTAACAATGTGAGTGATAATATCGCACCGCGCGGGTATTACTACACGCACTGTTACAAAAACAAGGCCATTTTTAGCGCTCTACAACCCAGCCACCACGTGGCCAGCATCCACCCCAGACATACCGGAACCCACCAAAAACACTTGCAGCACCACCAGCGCAGTGAACACCGTCAACAGCACTTTATCGGCCATCCCTGATGCAGAAATACGCAGCGGAGCAGGCAACCCAAAATCCCACCACCGGCGACCTGACACTGGAACAAACGGTGCGAGCGCTGGAATACCGTTTTTGGTGATGAAATCACCAGCAAGGTGGGTTAACACACCCACAGTCACCGCAGACCCCATCACCAACGCCGACGCTGTATGCGGAACCACAGTCCACGCCACCACGGAAATAGCTGCAGCAACACCCGTGACCACCAGCCAATCGTTTTTCTTCGACCAGCTTGGCACCAGCCCTCGAATCGCCAGACCCAGGAACAGGAACAGCAACCCGATGGCAGCGTTTTTTCCAAACGCGGCGATAAGCGCAGACGCTGCAGCACCAGCCAAAAACCCAAACCAGATGGTGTGTGTGGCGGTTCTGTGCCCATTTCCGCAGTATTCGTCTTTCGCCCCGCGTGTGAGGTTCACCAATGCTTGTGCAGCGTTTTCAGTGACGTGGGATAGGCCAAGACTTAACGGCCCAAACGACCGCGACACGGTGGCTTGGGGGGAATCAAGATCGGGGAGTAGTGCGGCACCAGCTGCAATGCCAGCGTAAACAAAAGCTTCCTGAGCGGTGGCAACCCCGCCCCAGGAGGCAGGTAGAGCTTGCGCGACGGCAAGACCAACCGCAGCGCCACTCATGGCGTGTGTAGGCCCCATAACCATGGGATAGTCCTTCCTTTTGGGTTTCTTCTGGAATGAACTCTATGGAGGGGGTGTGCACGAATGCCCGAAGTTTTCTTAGTAGGGGACTGCAGGGGAAAACTTGTGGGCAGTTTGGGGGAATGAAATCCACAAAATGAGTTCACGGGAAGTGTGCGGGGAGCCCAAAAATCGGGCACCGCCCATGGTGGGGTCAGTACTTTAAAACCACTGCAGGACGGGACAAACCCTCCTCACAAAGCCTTTAGGAGGCTCCCCATGATTGTTGCTTCACTTCTCACCCGTTGCGGAGTTAACGCTGCTTACTCTCAGTCCTGTGGCGTTGTATCTTTGACCAGGTGCTGTGCTGCAAGCGTGAACGCGGAAAGCCTCACCGAGTTTGTGTGTAAAAACTGTCACAAGCCAGCCCCAAGCTTCCATGCGACAAGCGGGTGGGATGCTTTTGTGGAGGCTGTTACTGCAGCCGGGTGCCCTTGCCCCACTGAGTGCGCCACCCACGTGTTTTACACGCTGGAAAAGACCGCAGAGGTGGGGGAATTGGTTTAGTATCCTCCCCACCCTGACAAGGGTGGGGTTACAGGATCTGGTCGAGAAGCTTGCTCGCCGTATCAATGATGGTGGGAACCAGTTTGATGGTCAGATCTGAGATGCCATTGATGATGGATAGCAGGATGTCGCCAATGTTGTCGCCGGTGAAAGACTCCACATCGCCTAAACCTTTGAGGACACCGACAACGACAAGGGTGACCAGGATTCCGCTAATAACTTTTCCGAAACTCACTGGTCATCCCCCAACTCTGGAAGTGATGGTGAGACACTTTCCGGGTCGGGAAGTTTCTCAACGAGCTGGTTACCCACCTCACCTAGATCCTCAAATTTTTGTGTGGATGATTCAAACCACTCGGGGGACAACAAGGGTTGGTCATCGCCCAACCATCGCCAAACACCGATAACAACACCGATGAAGAGGAGTGCGGTGACAGCTCCTGACACAATTTTCATGAAACGACCTTTCAGCTTTATGTGGTTTCGATTGTCTCACCCCCCTGTTCACGAACTGTCCGCCACCACAGGCCAGCCGTGGTGGGGTTATGCGGGAAATGGTGTGCGTAGAAAACAGTAAAGCGGTGCGACACCGAACCGTATTGTTCGAGGTCACACCGCTTAAAAGCAGAGGTGGTTTAGGTCATAGCGATGGTGGGGGCGTTGGGATCAACACCAACACCCTCAACTTTTGCCCAACGACCTTCACTGCCACCATCACTATTGGTAATCGTGTGGGAGGCATAACCTAAGTGCTTGAGACGATCACGCACCATATCTTTGAAACCAAGCATGTATTCGTCTGGCTTCCAATCCAGATGGCCAGAGTTATCGGCAAGGAAAAACACCTGGCAGAGCTGGTATCCACCGAGAGGGTCATAACCCCAAGCACGTCCCTTTGGCACACCAGATGCAGGATGGCGGGTGCCATGATCGGAGTTGAGGATCATTTCTGACTCATGCCGGTCTGTGGGGCCAACAGCAAGGCGGAAACCAAGCTGGGAGCGAAGCTGTGTGGACACAATCTTCGAATCAGGTTTCTGTGCTGCAGCCACAATGTTGACCTCCATGGCACGACCAAGACGCGCAATCTTTTCAAGATCGGAGCGTGCCTCGTCTTTTAGTTCCTCATTGTCTTTGTCAGCACCTTTGGCAAGGAAGTCTGCCAGCTCGTCAAAAAACAGGACTAGACGCCTAGGTGGTGCACCGAATTCAGCCACAAGTTCTGGGTTTTCGGCAAGTTTGCGGCGAAGTTCCCCAATGTTGCGGACACCCACCCTGGCAAGCAGCGACTGTCGGCGTTCCATCTCGTTTTTGGCCATGGCGACAGCTGCAACGATTTCAGGATCGAGGGCAGCAAATTTAATGACGTTAGGGAATTCTGGTGTCCACGTGAAGTCAGTCCTCTTCGGGTCGCAGACAACAAGTTCAAGCAGGTCAGGGTTGTACATCGCTGCGAATGCAATGATGTTGAGGGACACCGACTTGCCCATACCGGTTTTTCCACCGATAAGACCATGTGGGGTCTTGTTGAAATCCCAGATCAGGTGTCCGCCACCTTTTCGGAGACCAAAATTGATCTTGCCGTCGCGTGCATCCGCATTCCACTTGTCGAATTCTGGGGTGCCAGGCTTGGGGAAAAACGCATACGGAGGCAGTGGGGGAACAGCGGTCATCGTGACAAAACCTTCTGCAGGATTCCACCGATAATGCCAGTCGCAAGCAGTGGTCAGACTGTCCCAGTGCATTTCGAACGAGTCCTGGGTTTCCTGCTTGGTGACATCGACATCACCAAAATTGACGGTAGCTTCCTTCGGTAGGGACTCCCCAGTTTTGGCAAGTTCCTCCTGCCACTCCACAATGTCGCAATCCACGAAGTTTCGGGAGGATCCAAATTTCGCTTCCACCACGTTGCGGAGACGTTTTGTGGCATATTTTCGTGAGGATTGGAGGGAATCTTTGGCCACAGCTTTCGCATGAAGCACCGTGGAAGCACCAGAAGGAATCCAGTCATAAAGCCACGTTGAACCTTGATACATCGCCTCCATGGAGGTGTCCAAGCTGTTCTCCATGTTGTCACGCAAACGACGCTCAGACAGGTTGCGCGTCCCAAAATTAATGATGATTTCTTCGGGGTAGTCGGAGTGATCCTCAAAATCAGACCACTTTTTCACGTCCACAATCGGCATATCACCCCGGCCCTGAACAAGGCCACCGATGTCGTCGTTGATTTTGCGGGTGGTGTTTTTGCGTCGTGCCTCCACAGATTTACGCTCAACCTGCGTCATTTCGAGGTCGCCTTCACCCCAAGAATAGATCCAGGAACCAGGGACTTTGAGAAGGTCGTCTAGTCCGCGTTCCACCATTTTCCGCGCAAACATGTCCGCGTAGTTGAAGGAACCAAGGGTGAGGATGATTTTCTTGGGGGTTTGCACCATTTCACCTGTTTTGGATTCTGTACTAAACCAGTCGGAACAGGCGTAGGCGTAGTCCGCAGAATCACGCATGTTGATTTTAAAAACTTGGGCTGTTCTGCCATGGACTTTGCGGGTGAATTTTTGGCGGCTGGCTTCCTCACCGTGTTCATCAACGGTGTGGCAGCGCACCACCGTGGGGGAAGGCCATGTAATCAGCCACGTTTGGCCTTGTGGTGGAGCATCAAGGGAGCTGATCAGCGCTTTTTCGACCTGTGTGCGTGCGTACATGCTGGACGCTGCAGGGCAATCCCCGATTTTGAGGGTGAGGTCGGTGGGCTGGCTTTTCTTTCCCCACCGGCGTACCTGAATCTGCTTTTTGGGGCTAAGACCGTTGGTTGGGGTGATTCGTGGGAGCGCTGCAGACCGTTGGTTTTGCTCATAGATTCTGAGAAGCGTTTTCCGACGTGCCGGTTGTACTGCAGCTGCGCGCCCAATGGTGGTGAGAATCCACAGGGCGCAAGCCGTGGCTACAGCGAGTCTGTGGGTGGGGAGAAAGTACCCGAGCGCGGGGAAAATCACGAGAAGCGCCCAGTTGTAGGCGATGATGGGGAGTGGTCCTATTTTGGTGGTGTCTTTATTCCATGTCAGGGTCGCCCAATCGAGGAATAGCTGGCCGGAGCGTTTTTTAGCACTGTCCGCCAGTTGGCTCGACATACTGTTTGGGTTTTTACGCCGAGTTTTGGTGGCCATGGTGATCACATCCTTTTCTATGCTTGGCGGGATCAGACTACGGGGTGGGTGTCCACGAACTGGGCGAATAGAGTGTGAGGGGTACAGGTGGGTACGGAAAAAAGAAACCCCACCAATGTGGTGGGGTGGGTTTTATTGGATTTTAGAAAGGTGGTTCGTCGTCTGCTCCGCCGAATCCTCCGCTTCCTGCCGGTGGGGCTGAGTTCCAGGGGTCGTTTTCTGGGGCTTGCTGGGCTGGGTGTCCTCCGAAGCTGTTTTGGCCAGTGTTTTGATCAGTGTTTTGATCAGTGTTTTGGCCGGTGTTTTGTTGTGGGTTTCCGCTGAATCCTCCTTGGTTTCCTCCGAAGTTTCCACCCTGATTCTGATTTTGGTCAGCGTTATTGCCGCCAAAACCGCCCTGATTCTGGTTCTGGTTCTGGTTTCCTCCGAAGTTGCCCCCGCCGTTTCCGCCACGTGGGGTGCGTTGCACATCTGCTTTAGCGAAAGTGAGGGACGGGCCAACTTCATCTGCCTCAACCTCGAAGACACTGCGCTTATCACCCTCACGGGTTTCGTAGGAGCGCTGCTTGAGGCGACCGGTGACGATGACGCGCATACCTTTTGACAAGGATTCTGCGACGTTTTCTGCAGCCTGTCGCCAGACGTTGACGGTGAGGAAGAGTGCTTCGCCGTCCTCCCACTGGTTGGTTTGGCGGTTGAATGAGCGTGGGGTTGATGCGATGCGGAAGTTGGCGACGGCTGCTCCTGATGGGGTGAAGCGTAGCTCGGGGTCAGCAACGATGTTGCCGACGACGGTGATGTTGGTATCTCCGATGGCCATGGTGTTTTCTCCTTGGTTGGGTGGTGGGTTGTTGTGTGTGTTTAACGGTACGGGTTGGGTGTTTGTGGGTGCCCGGAGTGGTTGTGGGGTGTTTTTGGCTGGTTGAAGCCCCCACTTTTTGGGTGGTGTTGTTCACTGCGCTTATGGTTGCGAACAAAACTGTAGTCGCATAACGTTTGGGGAAAGAAACCTAACACACCCACCACACAAGGAAAACCACATGACCATCTACACACTGTCCGCAAACCAAAAATACGATCCCCACGGACGATCCGAACCCATCACCGGCACCCTCAAAGACATCCAAACCCACCTCCTCGAACAAGCCGGAAAAACAAACCAAGAACTCGGAATCTGGACAGTCTGGGAACTAGACGAAAACGACTACGAAGACGACGAAGAACCCCGCACGCCCATCGAACTCACCCCAGGCTCACTCAAAGAATGCGCCTCCGACCTTTGGGACATCCACCCCAACCACATCACCATCACTGAACAACCAAACTCCACCGACCTCCACACCATCGCCACATTCATCGCAGGAAAACTCCGACTCAACCCCACCTTCACCCTCACCGCCGCCGAAAACTACCTAGCCGGCCTAGAAGAAACCGATAACCGAACCATCAACCGCAACGCACTCAGTGACAACGACATCACCTACCTCACCACCACCATCACCACCGCCCAAAAAGACGGAACCCTCGGAAAAGACGCCATCCACCAACTCGAAAAAACCGCCCACCAACTCGAACAAACACAAACCCAACTCGACAACCTCCTCCAACAACGAGACAACCTCATTGTCAAAGCCCTCGGGGAGGGAGCATCAGTCAACGACGTTGCAGAAGCAGCCGACCGAAGTGCCGCATGGATAAGGAAATTCCGAAAGCACGTAGGCTACTAACAAAACCGCACGTGCAAGGCCCACAGATGAAAAGGCTCGGGCACACTCCACAACCCGATTCCTAGTGTTATGGACACCAACTTCCCTGAACCACCAAGGACAACCATGCACACCACACCTTCACTCCCCGAAGAAACCATCACCACCTGGGCCGACCACTGCAGAACACTGTCAAACGCTAAACGCCTACGCATCCTCCTCGTACTACACTCCACTCCCACACCAACGCCTGTCACCTGCCTTGCAAAACAGGCCGAAATGAGCGTCAACCACGCATCAAGGGCGCTTGTGTACTTGGCGGGAAAAGGTGTTGTGGAGGGGAAAAGGTGGGGTAAACAAATGCTGTACAGCCTGAAAGACACCCCCGTAGTAGACTTCCTCACCTACATTAAGGAAGCACCCCCAACAGATGTCGAATAGGGTTAAAGACAGCAAAACCCCATGTGTATGCTGATTCCCATTACTGCTCTTTGGTAGCTGAAAAGTGAACAAAAACCTGCACACAACTATCTGTTTGTGCAGGTAAAGAAGTATCTTCCCCACACACGTGGGGATTTTTAGCTAGACCGGGTTCGCCGCGCTATGAAAAGTGGATCTTCCCCACACACGTGGGGATTTTTACTGTCCGTTGTGCTGGATTGTGGCAGGGAAGGGAAAGACGCCGACCGTAAAACAACGATTGGCGTTTAACACCCCATTTTCATGGTGGGGGAAGAAAATGTACTAGTTACCTGTGGTTACTGAATGCTGTACTGGCCAGCCAGCGTCGCCGGAGATTTGTGTCCCCTTGCTTTCCATATACTTTTTCAGGCTTTCGTGTTGACGCCGGTAGGCGTTGCTTTGGTAAAGCATAAGATCCTCGATTGTGGAGGGGAGTTGCCTTTTGAAGCGGCGTAGAACGCGCCAAGCGATTCGTGCTGCAAGGAGCGCGTCGTAGTCCGCTGCGTGGGCGTTTCCTTCATCCACCGGCAGTTCATAGTGTTTGGCAACGTCAACGAGTTTGCGGGAACCACGACGAAAACTGAGCGCACGATCCAGTGTAAGAGGGTCGATAACAAGGCCACCGACTTGAAACTGTTGTTGCGTGAGGGCTGTCATCATGGACAGGTCGAAGGGCGCGTTGTACACGATGATGGCTTTCCCATCATTCCATGCGGTGGTGAGGTTGGTGGCTACTTCTTGAACAACATCGTCGTGGGGGCGTCCATGTTGTCTGGCGTGTTCGTTGCTGATGCCGTGAACTTCGGTGGCTTGCGGTGAGATGTCGATGCCGGGGTTGGCGAGCCAATTTGTGCTGTCTACGTGGCCGGTGATGGGGTCGATGTGTGTGATGTTGGCGGTGACAATGCGGTCTTCGTTGACGTTGATGCCGGTGGTTTCCAGGTCGAATGCGCAAAACTGTAGGGATGTGAAATCCATGGGGTGTTCCTTTTCGTTAAGGGGTGTGTTGAACGGTAACTGATGGGTGTTCACCCACCACGAGGGGAGTTGTCGTGGTGGGTGTGGGGTGGGTTTATGCGTGTGATTTTGCCCATTCGTTTTCAGCCCAAGCGAGGAATTGCTGCGGGTTGGCCAACCATTCGGAAAGTGCGGCACGCATGTGGTCTGCAGGGATTTGGGTGGAGAGGTGACTTCCAAATTGGGTGGTGAGCGCGGGGTTGAGGTTGCTAACGTGCTTTTCCATGCCGATGGTGACAATCAGTTCGTCCCACAGTTTGCGGGCTTCCACGTCGTCGGAAAACATGGTGACATTTTGGTTGGTGTCTGCGGGGGTGTGGCTTTTGATTCCGGTGGTTTGTTCGGCGTGTTCTGCAGCGAGTTCCACGGCTTCTGCGTAGCGTTCGCTTGCTGCGGTGCGGACGCGCTTTGCCCAGGCGTTTGCTTGGGTTTTTGCTTCATCATCGTCTCCGATCATGGAGGCCAGGTAGGGATCTTCACAGCGGATGACGTGTTTTACCCATGCGCCTGCTTCTGTGTAGGACTTGCCCATGCGATCGACTGAGCCTGCGACGTGGGCTTGGACGCCATCGGCCAGCCATAGGAGTACGCGGGTGAGGGAGGATTCCAAAGACCTGAGCTGTTCACCGGGGAGGGTGGTGTCAGTGGTGGCGAGGGCGGTGGTGATGATGTGTGTTGCGGTTTCGCGGGTGTGGCGGATCTGGGTGATTTCGTAGGAGCCGGGGTTGATTTGGCCGTTTCCGAGTCGTTCACACCATGGCTTTGCACCACCAGCGCTACTGGAACTGGTTTGCAGGTGGGCGACCATTTTTTTGAGTTGGGCGAGTTCCTTCAACAATTCAGTGTTGTCGCCGGTTGTTTGGGTGCGTGGGGTGGCGATGATTCCGCCAGCACGGGTGCCGTTGGGGAGGGGAGTGCCATCTGGGAGGGCTGCGCCGTTGGGGAGGAAAGGAATGGTGAAGCCTTCTGGGGCGAGGTCGCCGTCCTGGTTTCCGCGCACCAGTGGCCAGATGTTGGGATCAGACTGGGTTTCCGTGGAAAACAAGGTGTGGTTGGGTTGTTCAGCCCAGCCCATTGCTGCAATGATTTTGGAGCAGTTTTCGCCGGTGGTGGAGGAGTTCGCTGCGGACTGGGGGCCGTCTTTGCAGCCACGGAGCTTGTGGATTGGGGTGGTCAGTGGAACGATTTCCCCGTTTTTGGTTTTGTATCGGCGTCGTGTTTCTAGGGCGACATAGACGGGTGTGCCCTGGTTGTAGGCTTCTGTGGCGAGCTTGTGGAGGTCAGTGTTGGATTGGATGTTCGCGCCGAAGTCGTACTTCATTTTTTTGTCGCTTGAGGTGACAACTGTGGAGGCGTCGAACACGATGTTGGCGGTTTCGCCGTTGTCGGTGACTGACTTAATTTTCACCGATGTGTATTCGTTGATGAACACGTCTGGGTGGATGCGGGTGGCGAGCTCTTTTCCGTCTACAACAACGGTTTGTGGCTTTTTGCTTGGTTGCGCGGAGTAGGCGACGAAAGAGGTGTTGTGGTTTTGACGCTGGAACATGTGTGGCTGCTTTCGGCTAGGGGTTGTGGTGTTGTGTGATTCCATGTTCCCACTGACTGTTCCACCTATGCCCGGAACAGGAAAAAGCGCCTTAACCTGCATAAACACGATTGTGGTGAGGGATGGTTTCGTGTCGGGCATTGCTGCACACCCACCCCATAGGTTTAACAGGCATGAATGTTGAAACATTGATTAAAGCGGGAACACACCAGTGGTGTCCACGATGCAAAAATGCCATCATCCTCACTGCTAGTGAATGCTGCGCCAGCTGCAAAAACACCCCAACCAACATTTCTGTACCGAAACCTGCCTCGACTGTTGCCGCGCCCACAGCATCGGGGAAGCGTTTCCTCACCCCAAACCCCACCTCCCAGACGTTTATTCGACCGGAGGCGTTGGGGGAACTGTCCCGCTTTGAGGATTGCTCCCTGTGGATTGTTGCTGCAGGAAAACCCGAGACACAAGGATCCATGAAAGCGGTGGGTGGGGTGGTGAAACACTCCAACGGCAAGAAACTCCACGCCTGGCGGGACACCCTCACGAAGGAAGCGTTGCGCACAGTAGCAGGGAAGTGGACTGCGCTGAACATTCCTGTTTGCCTCGATGTGGTGCTTACTGTGCCTGCACCGGCGAAACTGCCACCCTGGAATCCGTTGGAGACCGAGGATTCGACACCGCCACGGGTGCCTCCGATGGTTCCCCCAGATGTGGACAAGCTTCTCCGCGCTGTTCAAGATGCTCTTTCCCCCAGGGACAATAAGAAGCCGGGGGAGATTGAAAAACTGCGGGATCGACGGTTCAAGCTTCTTGTGGATGATTCCCGGATTATTGATTCTTCGGCGCGGAAAACCTACCCGCGCCCACGCCACACCCATGATTGGGCGTTGGATTATCCTGGTGCGGTGCTTCGCATCTCCCCTGTGGGCCATGGTGTGCCAGCGCTTCCAGCCTCGACGTTGTTGGAGCCAGCGCAACTTCCCCCGC
The DNA here is from genome assembly GCF_001643015.1 of Corynebacterium crudilactis. NCBI lineage: Bacteria > Bacillati > Actinomycetota > Actinomycetes > Mycobacteriales > Corynebacteriaceae > Corynebacterium > Corynebacterium crudilactis. Next base: position 13,325 of record NZ_CP015623.1, on the reverse strand, counting down.
AAGTCGCTGAACTGGCGAAACAGTTGGAAACGCGGGCGTCACATCAACTTATTTAGCGCTGTCTTTTTGTGTCTGTAGTGCTTTCATTGCTTGGGAAGACCACAACAAGTCCATGGTGGCCACCGCATTGTCATCGGCGCGGCCACGGAATGTGAGTTGTGCTTGCAACGTCACGCCGGGGGCGTTGCCCAGTGTCGTAATGGTTGATGACGCGCCCTGGAATCCTTGGGCGGTGGTGGTGGCCACTGTTTGCACCCAGGCTCGGCCATCGGAGAAATCCCACACACCCATATCCACGTCCAACGGTTTGTTGGTGATGCGGATGGTTTTATCGCCCTGGTCGAAGCTGACAAAACCACAGTCGTCAAGCCAGCGGTCAACCACCCCATAATCTAACCCATTAGATTTTATGTATGAGTCAGACGCATCCACACGAATCTGTGAATTATAGGCAGCATTAAACAACTCCGTGGCCGACCACCGACTAGCATTCTCCATCACCAAGCCATACAACTCCGCCTGGCGCTCGCCACCAGGCTCACACTCAGGATTACTGACATTGGTGATCGTCCCCGACGTCTGCAAACGCTCAGGTGGGGACTCCACAAATTCCTGCGACCAGCCAATAAACGGAGGTGCAGGCAAATCACCACCACCAACCGTAATCAGACTGTCCCGATAGGCGAGGGTATCCAACTCGGTGGTCAACGAGTTAACCGCAACAGCAACAAACCCACCCACAGCAGCCACCGCAGACACCACACCCACACCCACTTTCACCGGCGTCGTCAACCGACCCCAAAGCCCTGACCTCCCCCCATTAGAACCGCTACTACCAGACGATTTGTGGGCCGTGTACTTCGAATACGTGGACATCAACATCACACTCCGCAACAAAAAATTCAACGAACATTTAGCAGCTCTGATTGTCGCACCCGCCTGTCCACCAACCCCCAAAAACCGTGCACACCACCATGCTTCAATAAACACACCACACCCACCCCCTGGATTGGAGAACCCCCATGGCACACAACCTCGTCCTCGGCATCGACCTCGGCACCGCCACCATCGCCACCGCACTCGCAGAAACCGGCGAACAACCCACACCACTACCCATCATCAACAACCAACCCCACTACCCAGCCACCCTCCTGGTGGACACCAACGGCGAAATCAAACGCCCCGACTACACCGGCGACACCACACAACACGTCACCAACCTCACCACCCACCTCGGACAACCACCCCAAATCATCGCCAACACCCCTTGGGGAGCTAACGCACTCATAGAAATGGCTATCCGCCCAGCCATCGACGCCGCCACCGACGAAGCAGGCCAACGCCCCACACACATCGCAGCTGTCGTCCCCACCCACTGGCCCGACTACATCACCACCGCCTACACAAAAGCACTCGAAACCACAGGCCTTCCCGTCACCACCATCGGAGCCGACGAAGCCACCGCACACGCAGCAACACTCAACAGCACCACAACCGGAGCTGTCACCTGCATCGACTTCGGGGAAAACAAAGCCACCCTCACCATGGCCCTCCCCAAAGAAAACACCCACATCCCAGACATTCACCGCGCCGACCCCAACGGCGGGCGACGCCACCTCGACACTGAACTCACCACCCGCATCGCCACCCACCTCGACCCCACCTTCACCCCAACCCCACAATGGGAAACCCAAGCCCACACAGTTGGACAACAACTCCGCACCAAAGCACACGCCACCACACACCCCGAAGACCTCATAGAAATCACCCTCCCCGCACCATTTTCAACCATCAACATTTCCGCAGGACAAGTCAGCGACCTCGTAGAAGACCTCGCAGCACTCACCCTCAAACGCCTCACCGCAAACCCAGACATCACCCACATCTGGAACGTCGATGAAGACGACAACACACCCCGCAGCCTCCTGATCACCGGAGGTTTCAGTACCGACAAAGCAGTCGGAACCGCCATCCGCACCACCATCGGAGCCTGGCGCGCACACCCCAACCCCCAAGCCATTATCGCCACCGCCGCAGCCGACCTCGTAGAAAGCACCCTCAACGCATGACCACACCCACCCCACAACAAATCCTCGGCGCAGCACGCCTTGTCGATGTCTCCGTAAAAACCATGCCCCTGCCCAGAGCCATCGCAGCCGCACAACGCCACTACAACCAACGCGGCGACAACAAAACAGCAACCAACGAATCAGACCAACACTTCCTGGAACGCATCACCGTCAACTATTTGCGACACGTCTGCTCCCACTACGACGACCACCGAGACTTCCTCCGCACCATCACCGACAAAACCACCCGCAACGCAGCCGGAGCGATCATCAAAGGCCGACAACTCGCAGAAATCGCCCACCACTACCCAGCCCTCGCAGAAGAAGCAAAACGCCAAGCCACCTGGGAAGACAACAAACCACACCGCTGAAAAACACTGTCCACCACAACAGCGGGCAACACCCACATCCCACGCGGAATAATCAACACCACCACCCCAACAAACAAAGGAAAAACATCATGGCCATCCCAGGAATCATCGAAAACAACCACAACTGGATCACCGTCACCGACCCTGACACCATCCCCCAGCCACCACGCGGCGTCCTCACCTGGATCAGAAAAACAAGCTACCCAGATCCCCACACCATCAAACGAACCAGCTTCCTCCACCCCGAAGTCACCGACATAGCCGACACCACTGTCGCCAACATCAAAACCATCGCCACTTCCCGCACCGTATCCGAAAGCTACCTAGGCGACCCCACCACCACAGTCCGCGCGCTCGTGGCCACCCTGTACCGCCAACTCGATGCCATGCTCACCGTGGACTCCGCACTCATAGAACACGACGACATCGTTTCCACCCACCACGACCTAGACAGCGCCAGCACCCTCATAAACCAAATGACGCAGGTGGTGGACGAAAACTTCCACCACAACGTGGAACAACCCGCCAGCCGCATCCAAGAACTAGCGGATCAAATAAAACTTTTAGACCTTCACATCCAAATGCCCCAAATGGTCGCTGACCTGCACACCAACCCCACTGTCGCGTTGGAAACAGTCACCCACCAAATCTCCGCACTATGCGACCTCCCCCTCAACTAACCCACACCTTTTTGAAGGGACAATCCCATGGCCGACAACACAAACAAGAACACTCTCACACTCATTGGACTTGGCGGTATCTTCACCCTCGCCTTCCTAGGCCCCGTCGCCTTCGCCGTCCTCAACGACGACGAAGACACCCCTACCCAAAACACCACAACAGCCACCCAACCAGCGGAAACGCTCACCGCCGCGAAACCCACAACCACCCTCCAAAAACCAGACGAATGCACCACCCCCACCCAACAACACATAAATGATCTACTCGACACCTTGAAACAACCTGGCGGCACCGCAGAACTGTCCGCCAGTTGGATCGACTCAGACACCCACACCGAAGCAACAGCTCTCATGGTTAGAAGTGCTGCAGGAACCATCGACCAACCCCACCTTGTGTGGGTCAACGTCAACGATGAATGGCAGGCAGCCACCGCAGGAACCCAACAAGCAACCAACTCCCCACCAGCGGATGCCGAAACACGCGCCGGATCTGCAGTATCCGGAGCGATCACTTGCCTGACAGCCGGATCACGATAACCCCCTCCGGACTGTCCGCCACACCCCAACCCTGCGACCTGGGAAAATACCGTGGCCACACCACCGCCGTGGGCATCGACATTCGGGCACCCCACATCGCCACGATGCGACTATGAGATCAGTTCCACAGAGCAAGGCTTACACAGAAAGTCTTGCACCCGAGTTGTAGAGGAGAATCATCATGAGTCAGAAAAGCGCTATCGAACGTAAAATCCGGGGTTTGCTTGCCAAAGCAGCAGACCAGGAGGGAACCCCCGAGGGCGATGCTTTCCAGGCCAAAGCGTTTGAACTGATGGCACACTACGGTGTGGAAGAATCCCAGGTCAACGGCGATGAAAGCTCACAGCTTATTGCCGAGAGCATCTCCCTTGGAGGGGCACACACCCCAATGCAGTTCAGGTTGCTTTCCAGCATTTCTGAGGCATTAAGCTGCACGATTGTCGGTACTGGAAACGGTCGAAAAATCACTAAGGTCACCATCTTTGGCCGTCGCCGTCACGTTGAACGTGTCATGATGCTGTTCACCATTTTGAACCCCCAAATGGCTACAGGCGCAACGAAAGCAGCCAAAACAGCCAACAACCCATGGGGTGAAACCACCGCTGTACTCAAGCGCTCATGGATGCGAGGATTCATCTATTCCATTGGGCAACGCCTCAAAAACATCGAAAAAACAGTGGTGGAAGAGGCCACAGCACAGGGAACAGGCACAGAAATTTCCCTAGTAGATGATTTGAGAGCAGCGGAAGAAATGGCAGAGAAAGAACACCCTGACCGCAAAACCCTCACAACAAGGGCTAGATACGATGCTGAACTAGTCCAAAAAGGGTCTGACAGTGCAGAAAACACAGACATCGGACAAACCCGAATCAACAAACAACCTGTAGCGCTAACCGCATAACCCCTCCACCAAAAAGGGTGTGGCCACCAACCGTGGCCACACCCTTTTCCCATATCCAAAAACCATCACACACTGTCCAAACTCCCACACCTCACACCCAACAAAAACACCCCAACAACACCCAACTGTCCTCCCCAAACACAACAAAACCCCAGCACAATACCCCAACGATCACCGCCATCAACACAAAACCTCGGGCACCACCACACCACCACTTGAGACAGTAAAGAAGTCAAAACGACAAGCGCGTTCCACACAGACCGCGCTCACCCCCTAAGTCTTCAAAGGAGACGATCATGACCACCACCATCACCAAAACCGTGGAAGCAACCACCACCGTCGAACACCTCCTGCCAGCAGTCGAAAACCTCGCAAAAATTTGCACCAAACAACGCAAAAACATGCGTATCCGCACCAACCCAAACAGCACACTCACCCTAAGTGTCGATAACTGGGAGGTCACCGCAGAAGTCACCCTCCCCGCCACCAACACCACCCCCGGCGAATTCACCGTAGACGCCCCACGAACCAACACCATGCTCAAAAAGGCCGTTGGAAAGCGAAACAAGACCACCAACGCACTTCCCGTGACATTCGTGGCCACCGACAGCAACGTCGCTATGACAATCAGCGACATTACGCTCAACCTCGATCAGGAAACACCCCTGGAAGACCACGGATTCAACCTCCCAGAGTCCTCCCCAATTGGTGCTTTCCCTGCAGCCACAATCCGCGAAGTCTGGCCACAGGTGGCGTCCTCATGCTCCACTGATGACAGCCTCCCCATGCTCACCGGCGTAGACATGAAACTGGTCGGAAACAAGTGTGAATTCCGCTCCACAGACCGTTTTAGGCTTTCCACCACCACCGTGGACTACACACCACATGTAGATCCACAAATGTTGGAGAACAAGTCCATTCTGATCCGTGGAAACTCACTGAAACTGCTGGTTGGACAGCTTAAAACAGTTGAAGGGGAGGTCACCGTAAAATTTGTGGGCAACACTAAGCCTTGCGAAGGAATCCTTTCCTTTGAGTTCGAAAACACCGTTTTCACGGCAAAACTACTCGATGCGGATTTCCCGAACATTGATCCACTACTGGCAAAACAGGCTGAAACTGTGTGCGTATTCAACCGCAACGAACTAGTCACCAAACTGAAAAAGCTTAGTGGCGTTGCTCCGCGATTCGCAGACCTAAGAATCAATATTGTCGATGGGGAAGTGGGGCTAAACATTTTCGACAAAACCGGCCGTATGGACGACAACGGCAACTCAATTCCACTGGCAACAACCACCATTGATACAGATGTGGCATACAAAACAGGCCGAAACACACTGTTCGGGGTCAACTGCAACTACCTGGTGGACTGCCTCAACAGCTTCGACGTGGAAGACATTGCACTCACCCTTATGAATCCTGGTCGCCCCGTCCTGATGTTCGATGCCAACGAATACGACGCCGATGGAAACATCACGGTAGATAAGAAAAAGATGATTAAAGACGCTACCGAACAACTTGGTCGCCTTGACGTCTGTGACCTCCCAGCACGTGACCACAAGATGATTCTCATGCCTATTCGACTCCCAGGCTAAACAAAAAATCCCCCACCTCGATGCTTTGAGGTGGGGGACTTTTTTCTTGGTATGTGCCGCGACTGTCCAAACTGCAGCTGTTCGGTTAAGATAAGACTCAATCATTAAGCCCGCACCAGGAATCCTGGGAGCGGGCTTGATACTTTTAGACCTAAAAACCCAGATAAGACATGCAGGTGTGACCGTTTATGCGCACGTGTTCGCGTATTGGTTTCTGCTTAATCTCGCGCATCAAGTCCCGCCCCAGATAAGACATGCAGGTGAATGGGGTAGATAATGGGACAGGAGTGATCCCCGCGTATATGTGGTCTTTTTCTCGCACTGCCTGGTGTTAAGAGCTGTGAGCAGGCTTTTGCCTGTCATTGCAGTAATAATGAAACCCACCAACACTCCCCAAATCGGGAGCGTGGGTGGGTTTTAGTGCTAAAGAATCTAGCTGTCGGTGGGGGCGATGATGTCTCGATCCGTGACGTAGGAAATCGGGTTCTGGGAGCCGGTGCGGTTCACCGTGCAGCCCATGTACTCGTGGTCGTCGATCACTTCACCAACAATCTCCGCGCGCTTGAATTCGGTGTAGTTTTCGCCTTTCATGAGGCCATCAATGGTGCCCACCGCGATGACGGTGTAGTCGGGGTCAAGGATCAGCATCAACTCGCACTCGATGGCCCTGCCAGGATTCATGCGCCACCAGCTTCGCCCATGTTCCCATGCGTCTGCAGTGGACATTCCCTCCACCCAGCCGACAGTCGGTTCATCGGTGGCTTTGCGTGCCCCAAGTCGTGCAGTCAAAATTTCCCTAGCCACGTTTTTCTCCTTAGCGCTGTGTCGATGACATTCCCGAAACTATCATACTTTTATAAAAGTATACAAGTAAACAACGATACTTTTATAAAAGTATCGTTGTTGGGGGTTGGGGCGTGGAGGTTTTGTCCGTTGAGGGAATGATCGCAACTGCAAGATATTCACCTTTTAGGAAATAGCGCAAAAAGTTAAGTGAGTTTCGAAAAACCGGTAGCCCCACAAAGTCCAACATCGTCCAAAAAGTCATATTCATGATTTTTGATGAACACTGATGAAGCATGTTGTTGAAAGATGTTTTCAAGCCATTGTCTCAATATTTAATATTGAATGGTTTTTAAACATATAGTCCAAAAAGTAACGATGTTTAGATATGAAACATGTTGACCATTTCGAGTTTCCGGAAAGTCGCCTAGATGGCACTTCTGGCAAGAAGTCGGAGAAACGTGGATAATTGACATTATCCACGTTTCTCCAATTCGAGCATGAGCAGGCAAAATCCCCTCCCCCAAGCGTTAAAGACTCCTTCTGCCCCAAATTCACTAACCCACCCAACCCCCTCTGACCTGCATGAATGCTCTACACGCCCGTTTAAGGCGTTGAAGCCTTACCGGTGACCCAACAGTGGCTTACAAGCCGTGAGACGGCGGCACCATTTTTGAGCAGAACCGATTTTTACAGATACAAAACAGTCAATACGATTCAAAACCAGACAATGTGACGAAAGTGTGTAAACATTCCAAACTTGGTACACACTGACTATTTATAATTAAAAAGCAGCAAACATCAAGAATCTTAAAAAGTTCAATCCTGAACAAAAACAAAGAATAGGAAAGAAAATGGACGAACAAAACGAAAACTCTAAAAAGCCCAACACCAAACAAAAAACTGAAATGGTCGAAACCATTGGAGAAGAATTTCGATACAAGTGGCGCACGGGAACCGAAGTAGAAACCATCACGCAATTAGCAACATGGTTCCTATCCCGCTGTCAGGGACAAAGAAAATCACCAAACACCATTCGCAGTTACAGAAACGCAATCAACTCGATGGGACGAATTCTTTCTGACATCTCAGGCGAACCCGCCAACGCATTACCCATCGAACTAATCAACCGCAACGACCTGGGCGACGCCTTCAACGAATACGCCACCACCCGAGCGCCCTCAAGCCAGCAACAATGTTGGACGGTGTGGAATTCTATGTGCCAGCTCCTGGTCGATTATGAAATGAGCGAACGAAACCCCATGGGCCAAGTGGTGACGGCGGCAAACAACTTCGCCAACAGAATTCCCACCCCACTTTCCTCCGAAGATGTTGACCAACTACTCCGCACATTAGCCAGCGACGTTGAATACAACGGAGACTTCACCTCCCCGCATCCTGCGAGGTGGAGGGAACGCGACCACGCCATGATTTTGCTGTTTCTTGTCACCGGAATGCGAGAATCAGAACTGTGTGGCATCGACTTCAAAGACATTAAAGAAATCTACGAGGAACCGGGCGCGCGCACCCTCAAAATCAGGGGAAAAGGCAATAAAGAGCGTGTACAGATTTTTGAAAAAGAAGTCTCCAAAGTTCTGGAAGACTACCTCGAAAGTCGCAGGTTAAAGCTACCTGTTGAAGAGGGAAGGTCGGAAAATATTTGGAAATACTGGAAGCCCAATGACCCAGTTTTCGTCAATCATTTAGGCCAGCGGATTACGCCATCTACGGTGTATTACCGAGTGAAATACGCTTTCGATGTAGCTGGAATTACGGGAAGCAGAAGCCAAGGAGCGCTCGTGCACCAGCTTCGCCACACTGTGGCCACCATGCTTGCGAATGATCCGAACGTGACCATCCATGAGCTGAAACACCTGTTAGGTCATGAATCGCTGCGATCAACTGAGCGCTACACGCGCGGTGCGGGTAAAGCTACGAGAGATGCAGCCAGAAGTAACCCTGTATATAACATGCTTGACTAGCTCTTTCATGCTGCAAGTGCAAGGGTTTTCCGCGTGGCTGGCAGGAAGTCGTTGCAGGCTTCGTGGATGAAGTCTGTCGGTTCCTTTCCGACCAGGCCTGCGCGGAGTTCTTCGTGGAATGCGTCGATGAAACCTTTCGAAGTCTCGTCCATTTCCCACTGCTTGCAGCGTCGAACAGTCAGTGCCGCTCGGTCGGCCAAGTCGTTGAGGAAATGGCCGTTGTGGCTGCGTACCCAGTGAATTTCGACAACCTTGTTGGCGTCCCTGCGTTCCTGAATCTTTTCAAGGCACTTCTTTTCATGATCAGACTTCCAGCGGTTGGAGGGCTTTGAGTTGAGCCGTTCAAACACGTCCAGGGAGTCGGTGAGGATGTGTAGATCCTCGTTGGTTTGACCCCAGTGGTTGAGGGCGAGGAGTACAGCGGCGAACTCACCCTCAACTACTTGGCCAGCTTCCACCGTGGAGATTCGAATGACGCCGGTGGTTGATACTGCACTGATGGCCATTTTGCGTAGTTTGCCTTTGGATGCGTCGGTGGCCACGACGACGGGGGTTGCCGTGGCAGTCTTCCGCTTCTTTTTAATGCCGTGTTCGTTTTCGTAGTCGGTTACCAGGTCGGACAGCATTTTTCTGCAGATTTTCCATGCTTCGGTGGGTGCTGCGCCGGTGATTACTTTCTGGATTTTCAGGCCGGGGAAATGTTCTGCCTGCTCAATGAGGATTCTCCGCACCTTGTGTTCGGAGATGTAGGTGATGGTGGTTTCGTTGGGATCTGTTTTTTGCCACAGCTCCAAAAACATGTCTGCGATGGTGTCATCACTTTTGTCAGATGACGAAATACGGTTGATGGTTGATGCACCACCAGCGCCGATATAGGAACCCGAAATAATGATCTTTCTGGTGCTGACAACTTCGTGCTGAATGATAAGGCAATTCATGGTTCTACTTTCTTTAATCTGGGGCTGCAGTTCTGTGAACTTTGTTTGATGGTGAACACTTTAAGACTGGGGTGTTCACGTATGCCCGGACATGAAAACCCCAGCGCAACCTCCACCCACCCAGTTCGTGAACACCCTCCCCCTAAACTGTCGAAACAGAAAAAACTAGGAGGAAACTATGGCTTCACACAACACTCGGGACTCAGTGGAACAACTGGGACTGGCGGCTTCACAGATCACGTTGCGACACTTCACCCCAGAATCAGTCAGCGCATTTTTGAGCGAAGTTTCCACCAGGCTGACCAATGACATCGTGTCCATGGCTGGCCCATCCCCATGGCTGGCCGATGGGCGACCAGACCACCGTGGAGGTTTGACCGCGCCCTCTGGTGATGACCGCGCCCCGTTCACGTTTGCAGCGCTCACCCACATGAAGGTGGTGCGCGCGCTGGTTGCTGCAGATCCCGCCAACATCGCGGACACCGCTGCGCTGATGAAACTCGCCTCCGACAGCGACGACCAGCACCTTCGTCTACTCACGCTGCGTATCGCACTGCGACTGAGTTACAGCATGTTCCTGTCAACGGTCATTAATCAAAGGAAAGCCAACATCACGGAGTTGCTGATCCGTGCTGATGACGCCCCAGAAATCCCCATCTTCGAGAAAAGTAACCCTCTGCCTGCAACAACAGTGAGCAGCGATGGTGTTCTTGTGCACGACGATGGCACACGTACCCCGGCGTTTATTCCTGTCGCCCCTGTGGAAGAAGCTGTTCGCACACCAACTCCGGAACCCACCCCGGAGCCGGTGTCCACGCCAGCGCCAGCGCCGGTGGCCACGCCACAACCCACCCCAGAGCCAGAGCCAGAGCAGAAACCTGCCCCACAACCGGCGCCGGTGGCGGAGGATGTGGACACCGTGGAGGCAGTGCCAGCACCTGCGAGCACGGAGAATGCCCCTAAGGCAACATCACTGGCAACACTTCTCGCTGAAAAACCACAGTCCCAATCCCCAGAAAAGGATGGAGATGACGACCCCTTCTAGTCACCCACCCATGGAGTGCGGCATCTACGTGGATCCACGTGGATGGGAATACCCCAGCATCCCCCTGCCTGCAGGAACAGGCTGGCCACAGACCAGGGAAATCGACAACCAAACCGTACAGCTCCTCCGAGTTGAACATTCACCCACCTAGATCCACACAACAGTTAGGGAAAGATCATGACGATGTGCCAGTTCGTACAGTATGTAGACAACGATCCCGCGTGGGGCCGACTCGTTGTTTTGCTGAAAACCGGTGTGTGCGCACCGGTGTATGGAAAATGGGACGCCATTTGTGCTGCAGAAAAATACCTCAACCAGGTGGTGTCCTCCCTCAAAAACAATCCTAAAATCACCGGCGAAGAAGCATCACGGCTGGTCAGTGGAGGATTGGAGGGACTGAACGTGCCAGCGGATCAGATCGTCTACGTCTGGGCGATCCCCGATAAAACGCGCTTGCGCCCCGCACTTTCCCAGGTGTAATTCCCCCCAACTAGCTTTCCCACAGCGCACTGCGCACCCTTTGCGTTTTCTTGGGGTGTGCAGTGTTTTCCTATCCACAGATTTAAGATTGGTGAAAACCATGGCCACCGCCCGAACCCGTACTCGTAGAGCACCCAAAAAGCGCACTACAAAAGCACTCCCACCACTACCCACCCCAGGGCCGGGGGAAAAGTTCTTCCTCCTGCATCTCCCATTTGAACTCCGACCACCGCACGTTCACTACCGTCAAGATTTGAAACGTCACCTCTATGTCGGGAAAGAACTACCAGCGGATTTAGCGCCGTATGCTGCAAAACCATACAGCTATGAGGCGTGGGTGGAGGACGAACTCAACGGGGAGAAAACACCCACCCACCACGCCACCGCAACCCCCAGAAAGCCTCGCCCCGCCCAGATTGAGGACGCCACGATTGCGGTGCAGGCTGCAGCTGCCAAGTGGCGGGGAACGTTTATTGGTTCAGGCGTTGGTACAGGTAAAACGATTACGTGCCTGTTGGCGGCGAAAGCGATCTGCCATCTCCGTGGTGGGGATACAGTGCTGATTACCGTGGATCGGCCAGCGACCATGACTATTCCCATGTGGAGGCTTAATATCGCGGCCATTGGTGATGGTGGGCTGCGCTGGATCATCGTGTCATCAGATGGTGGGTTAAAGCACCTGATCGGCCCCAACGGTCGTCCACGGATCAATCCCACCGTGGTCATCAACGACGAAGCACACCAGTTTAGGCGCGATTCTCAGCGCACCAACCGCATGAAGCGGATCAACAAAGCCAACAGCGCTCCTGGTGCCAGCACACCGTTTGTGTTGTCGGTGACGGCGACGCCGGGGCATTGCCCCACGGAATATCTGTATCTGTCATCGCTCCTTGCTCAAATCCATGGAGAGTCCCCGAAAGAGTGGAATGACCTGGGATTAAAGCTGTCGGAGCATGGTTTCCCAGTGGTCAAAAAGTTCGGTACTTGGGGGTGGGATGATGACGCTGCAGCCAGCCAACATGTGCGGGACAAAGCGATTGCCACGGTTCGAGACTGGATGCTGCACGCCACACCACCTGTGATGATTAACCGCCAAGCTGCGTGGGGTGCCCCAAGCTTGGAGGGATTGCCGGTCGAACTGTCCCCCGAGCAACGCCGACTCTATTTGGCCGAATGGGGCGACTACCAGCGGGAAATGCGGTTGGCACGCCAGGGAAACGATATGGCGCGTGGGCTGGCTGCAGTAACGAGGTTCAGACAAAAGGCTTCGCATTTGCGTATTGATTCCACGGTGGATCGAGTGGCGATGGATGTGGAGAGCGGTTTTCAGGTGTTGGTCGCTGTGGAGCATGTGGGTACTGCAGCGCAACCTATTGCAGATGCGTTGGAGGAACGGGGAATCCCAGTGGCACGACTGTTTGGTGGCCGACCCGACATGGAGGAGCAACGCCTAATGTTTCAAAAAGGACAGGTCAAGGTCGCTGTTTTGAACACAGTATCGTCGGTATCGTTGCACGCAGGGGAGGAACTGTCCGATGGTTCGGTGGCCACGACAGCCCCACGGCGCGGGTATTTCCACCAGCCACGCTATTCCGGCATTGCTGCGCAACAGATGATGGGCAGGGCGCACCGTGATGGCCAGGTGTGTGATTGGTCGTTGATTTTTGGTGAAGGCACAATTGAGGAAGATGCAGCTCAGCGCATGGTGACACGTCTATCTGGTTTGGCTGCCAGCGTTGATGCGGATCGTTCCATGCTTAAAGATATTGCTTCGTTGTTTGGTGCGGATTGGTTGCCGGTGGATCGCGCCCTAGAAGGGTAATTCACCCAACCCACCCCGCGGCCACACAAACACTCCTTTGTGTGGCCACACCCATTACAAAGACACACCCCATGATCTTCCCGCCACCCCACCACACATCGAGGTCATCCTCGAAGGCAACT